>NZ_JBSIUU010000001.1:0-229131 GCF_053654535.1 Helicobacter sp. T3_23-1056
GCAAGAAAGACAAAAAAGACAAGAAAGACTTAAAAAAGCTAACAAAATCACACCTAACACCTTTGCAACAATCAAACAAAACAAACCTACTACACCTAAACCCAAATCCCGCAGGCGATAATATTTCGCCTTTTTTATCCCTTAATCACCGATAAACACCGATTTTTTAGTTATTAAAGGGACGAATTTTGCAAAAATGATTTTGCACATTAAATCTGCGATAAAATCCACATTAACAATCCGTTTTTTTTTTTTTTTTGTAGCATTGTCCCTCGTGCAAATGCGCTACGCAAAAACAAAACCCAAACAGAAAGTCTTAACAAAGTTTTGATAAATTATCTTGCATAGGGGGTTATGTGGATTCTCGCTTTTTTACAAAAGATCTTTACAAATGGCAATGCGCCTAGATTTTGCAAATCCAACGCCACGATTTTACTCTTTCGCACCTTTGCTTTTTAGGTATTGCACTACTTCTAAATTCCCCTCCCCTGAAGCCCCCATTAGTGCTGTGTTGCCATCTTCATTTTTTACATTTATATTCGCGCCTTTTTGCACCAAAAATTCCACTACCTCTAAATGCCCCCACTTTGCAGCTCGCATTAGCGCAGTGAAACCATATTTGCTTTTTACATTTATATTCGCGCCTTTTTGCACCAAAAATTTTACCACTTCTAAATTCCCCTCCCCTGAAGCCCCCATTAGCGCGGTGTCGCCATATTTATCTTTTGCATTTATGTCTGCGCCATTTTGCACCAAAAATTTCACTACTTCCAAACGCTCCCAGCTTGAAGCCCCCATTAGCGCAGTTACGCCGTTTTCATCTTTTTCATTTACATCTGCGCCATTTCTTATCAGGGATTTTACTTCTTCCAAATTCCCTTCGATTGAAGCCTGCATTAGCGGAGAGATGTAATCCATACAAAGCCCTTGAATTGGGATTAGCCCTAGCATAAAAACCAAAAGCAGATTTTTTAGCGTTTTCATTTGTTTGTCCTTTTTTGGGATTTTTTGGATTTTATATTTTGGCTTAGAATCAGCTCGATTTAAAATTTAAAAGCCAAAAACAAAATCTAGGCTTTATGGCAGTCCCATTTTGTGCGGATTTAGGATATTATTTGGGTCAAAGGCTTTTTTTATCGCGCCAAAAAGCTCCATTTCCGCCTTGCTAAAGGCTAGGTGCATAAATGGGGCTTTAGATAGCCCGATTCCGTGCTCGCCACTTAGCGTGCCCTCTAGCTCCACGGCGATTTTGAAAATCTCCTCGATACATTTATGCCCGCGCTCTAGCTCGGCGTCATCTAGGGGCTTGCTTGGGTCGCCCACCATTACATTTGTATGCACATTGCCATCGCCCGTGTGCCCAAAGCAGGGAATCTTAAAGCCATATTTTTCACTCATTTGCCCGATTCTCTCTAGGAGTTCGGGTAGGCGCGAGCGTGGCACGGTGATGTCTTCGTTGAGCTTTTTTTTGCCATAGATATTGATGCTTTGGCTTACATTGCGCCTAGCGAACCACAAATCCTCCTCCTCTTGCGCATTTTGTGCGATTTTAAATTCTATACAGCCATTTTCTTGGAATTTGGATTCTAAAAGGGCGATTTGATTTTTTATTTGCACTTCCAAATCCCCATCAACTTGCGTGATGAGTATCGCGCCTGCTTCGGTGGGCAAGCCTTTGTGGAATTTCTCCTCCACCGCGCGAATGCTTAGATTATCCAAAAACTCCATTGCCACAGGCGTGATTCCGCTTGCCATACTTTTATACACCGCGTTCATCGCAGATTCAATGCTGGGAAACACGCCCATCGCGGATTGTTTGAGTTTGGGCTTGGCGATGAGTTTGAGCGTGATTTCGGTGATGACGGCGAGTGTGCCCTCACTTGCGATTAAGATTCCCGCGACATTGTAGCCCGCGACATCTTTTATGGTTTTTTTGCCCGCACGGATTATCTCGCCATTTGGCAAAACCGCGCGCAACGCCATCACAAAGTCTTTGGTGATTCCGTATTTGGCGGCGCGCATTCCGCCTGCGTTTTCGCTGACATTGCCCCCTAGCGTGCTATAATCTTGGCTTGCGGGGTCTGGCGGGTAGAAAAGCCCGCGTTTTTCCACTTCGTTTTGGAATATTTTATTTACCACAGCGGGCTGGACGCGGGCGATGAGATTTTTTTCATCGATTTCTAGGATTTTGTTGAAATGCTTTTCTAAGGCGAGGATTATCCCGCCTTGTGCTGGGAGCGCGCCACCTGTGAAGCCACTGCCCGCACCGCGCGGAATCACGGGGATTTTGTGCGTGTTGGCGTATTTGAGTATCGCGCTTACATCGCCTTCATCGCGTGGGAATACCACCGCTTCAGGCTCGTATCGTTCGCGCGTGGCGTCATAGCAGTAGGCGAGCAAATGGGCTTTGTCATCATAGCAATTCTCCTCGCCTACGATATTTTTCAGGGCTTTTATGTGGGTAGAATCTAGCATTTTCGTAGTCCTTTTTTATGATTTTGCTTTGGCTAAAAAGTTGTGATTTTAGATAGCGAAATATTACTGTAAATATCACAAAATAGCGCGTGCAATCAATCTTTTTATAAAACTTTAAGTTTTGATTTAAAAAAATTGCTACGCGATTTTAGTAAAAATACTTTTTGCAAAATCATTTTTTGTAAAAATCGCTTTTTTAGCAACGATTGCAACAAAATCTAGCAATGATAAAAAACGCCTGCAAAAATGCTAAAAAACCACAAAATACCCATAAAAAATCCCCAAAAAAAGCATAAAAAAGCGCATATAAAATCCCCTCCAAAATCCCCCCAAAAAAAATGCCATTAAATCCTAAAATCTATACGCATATCCTAGCGTGATAAAGTTGTTTGGCGCGGTGTCGTGGGCTTTTTCTACCCATTTACTAGAATAAGGCTTATACATATATGATAGCCAAAATTGATGAGTGAGATTGTGATAATAATGCACGCCTATCCTGCCCTGCCAAAAGTTAAATTTGCTTATGGTTTTGTTATACGCACCATCGCTATATGAGCCCGCGCTACTATCTTTTGCGCTAGAGCCAAAAAGCGTCATTCCCTCTATGCCAAACCCCACATCTGCGCCAAATGTCCTTTTTGTCGTGGCGATAAAATCATACAAATAGCTTACTTCTACGCCATAATGTATCGAATGATTTATCGCTTCTATCGAGTTTGTGCCACCATAGCTCATATTAGCAAAATGCGCGCTATATCCTAGATTGCCTCGCACGCGCACGCCCATATTTGCCAAAAAATACCACTGAAATCCGCCATTTATGGTTAGAGGTAGGCTTACCCCGCTAGAATCGCTAGGCGTCCTAGGAAATCCCTTAGTCCCCCATATATTATTTTCCACGCCAAAAGCCACGCCCACTTCTACGCCTACAAAGCACCCTGTGGGTGCGTATCGCCCTAGTTTGCCTTGAGTGCAGGGGCGATTTGTTTTCGTAGCTAGGCTATTTGTGCTAGCAACTTCGCTAGAATCGCTTATTGATTCTCCGCGTCTTAGCGCAGCATTTTTACGCTTTAGCTCTAGTAGTTCGTTTTCTTTTTGGAGGGCGTCTAGCTCTTTTAGCGCGGCATTTTTCTTTTGTAGCTCTAGTAGCTCATTTTCGGCTTTTAGCTTGTCGATTCGCTCTTGGACTTCATCGGCTTTTGATAGGCTAGCTAGACTTGCCAAACTCACAAAAGCCAAAACTAATACATAGGGCAAAATAGAAAAATGTTTTGTGATGTTTTTCATTTCACTGCCCCCTAAAATTTATACGCATAGCCTAGCAAAAAGGCGTGATTTGAGACATTTGAGATTTTGGTAGTGCTATATTCATCACTACTTTTTAGCTTGGCTGTGGGGGTGGTGCTGTATGTGCGGATTTTGTAGGAAGCAAAGACTTGATGATTGGCATTGTAGTAATAATGAAGCCCTATACTCGCTGTGTAGGCAAATTTTGTATGAGTTTCAAAGGCTGCACTAGCACTTCGATTATTAGATTCTGTAAAGGTATCTGGAAGCCCTGTAGTGTTTTGCCCTGTGCCAGTCCAAGTGTATGTAGTAGAGCCTGTAGTTTTGTATTTATATTTTGGCATATATGTGCTTGCTTCAAGCCCTATAGGTGCTATATCTAGCCCGATAGTGTGCTTGCCTTTGTCCAAAAAATCCCAAATATACGCTAGCTCTGCTCCGTATTGGATTCCGTGCGCATTTAATATATAAGAAAAATCATAATTGCCATAAGGTTGATTGGTGTCTGGGTCTATTCGCTCATCATAGCCCTTTTCTCTAAAAATCGTATAGTAGTAGTTAGAATATCCTACATAGCCTTTGGCTCGCAAGCCCATAGATTTTGTGAAATACCATTGATAGCCAAATTGGAAGTTTATGGGGAAGTGTGGGTAAGATTTTTTGGTTAGAGTAGGTTCGGTGGTGGTTATGCCTGTTTGGTCATCTGTGTAAGCCCCTTTTGTATTTGCGATTCCTATCCCTAGCTCAATCCCTACAAAGCCACCTTGCTTTGCGTTTTTAGCAGATTTTGCGCTTGAGTTACTCTCTCTCTCTCTCTCTCGTTTGCGCCCCTTAGTGATTGGTTTTTGCGCCGCTCATCATTTATCTGGCTTTGTAAATCCCCGTCTTTTAGCGATTTGTTTTTGCGCTCTAGCTCTAGTAGCTCATTTTCTTTTTTTAGTGCTTCGATTTGCTTTTGGATTTCTTGGCTGGTGGGCTCTGCGTGAGCTAATGTGCCAAATACCCCAAATGCCCCAAATATACTTGCAAACACTCCCGCTAGCGTGAATCTAGCTAGTTTGCTCTCTTTGTTTGCGTTATGGGCTGTGGTGGCGTTTGCCGAGTGTGCTATTTGTGTCGTTTGTGCTAAGAGTTTCATCTTAAGCTCCTTTTGTAAGTGAATTTTAGTGCAAAATGCACGCAAGATTATAACCAAACATTATCAAAGTCTCGCTACTTTTTATGATTTTGAGGTATTTCGCTACGCTCAATATGACAATATGTAATAACTTTTAGCCGTGATAATTTGGAGCTTCTTTGGTAATATCCACATCGTGGACATGGGATTCTCTCAAACCTGCCGAAGTGATTTCGACAAATTCTGCCCTCTCTTGCAAGCTAGATAAATCCTTTGCCCCTAGATAGCCCATAGAGCTTCTTAGCCCGCCTACAAGCTGATGGAGCACATCGCCTATGCGTCCTCTGTATGGCACGCGCCCTTCTATGCCCTCTGGGACTAGCTTTTCTTGGGCAGTGCCTTCTTGGAAATATCTATCTGCGCTTCCCTTTGACATAGCACCGATACTTCCCATACCACGATAGCTTTTATACTGCCGTCCTTGATATAGCACCAAATCCCCGGGGGATTCTTCCGTGCCTGCAAGTAGCGAGCCTATCATCACGCTAGAAGCCCCGAGTGCTAGTGCCTTTGCCACATCGCCTGAATACTTTATCCCGCCATCTGCGATTAGTGGCACGGCGTTTTTTATCGCTACTTCTGCGCAGTTGATTATCGCGGAGACTTGAGGCATACCCACGCCCGCTACGATTCTAGTCGTGCAGATAGAGCCCGGTCCTATGCCGACTTTTATCCCATCTGCACCCGCCGTAATCAAATCCTGCGTAGCTTGCGCCGTTACGACATTGCCGACTATGACTTGGACATCTAGTGTGTTTTTTATACCCTCCAATGTCGAAATGACATTTTTTGAATGCCCGTGCGCAGAATCTAGCACAAGCACATCTACCCCCGCTTCGACTAATGCCTGCGCTCTATCAAGCTGTCCAACCCCGATAGCAGCCCCCACGCAAAGCCGTCCTTGCGCGTCTTTGTTGGCGTTTGGATATTCGATTCGCTTTTGAATGTCTTTTATGGTGATAAGCCCTTGCAAGACATTGTGTTTATCGACTATGGGGAGTTTTTCGATTCTGTGGGCGTGCATTATCTGCTGTGCTTGCTCTAGGCTTACGCCTACATTTGCCGTTACAAGAGGCATTTTTGTCATCACATCGCCTACTTTTTTGCTCAAATCTTTTTCAAACCTCATATCGCGATTGGTAAGAATCCCTATAAGTAAACCTTTTTCATCTACCACAGGCACACCTGAAATCTTGTAATTATCCGTGATGATTTTGGCATCTGCTAGTGAGCGATTGGCTTGGATAGACACGGGGTCGCGGATAATCCCGCTTTCACTTTTTTTGACTTTATTTATATGCTCTGCTTGCATTTGTGGGGGCATATTTTTATGGATAATGCCTATGCCACCATATCGTGCCATAGCAATAGCGGTTTTATACTCGGTGACGGTATCCATAGCGGCGGAGATGATGGGGATATTTAGGCTTATGGTGCGGGTAAGTTTGGAAGTGGTATCTACTTCTTTTGGCAGGACTTGCGAATACGCAGGGATAAGCAAAATATCCTCAAAAGTCAAAGCCTTTGGGAATGACTGAAACGCTATTTTTGGGGGTTTTTGCGGAGTGGATTTTGGTGTGTGAGATTTTTGCAAATGTGATTTTTGAAAACTAGATTTTGTTGCGTGAGATTTTTGGGGGCTAGATTTTGCGTTTGGTTTTGTCGTGGATTTTGCTTTTGTAAATTGCTTTACGGGGTTTGTGGATTTTGTCATTGTTGCTCCTTTTGTGGTTTTTGGTTTTTTAAATCACTTTTAATAAATACAAAATCATTTTTTGTCCAAAATTGCTTGTATTTCTTTAGCGAGGTTTGGTAAATTGCTACGGATAATATCCTCAATAATTGCAAAATTTATCCCATCATAATCGTGTGAAGCAATATTTCTAACCGCCAAAAGCCCCCTTAGATTTTCTTTTGATATTTTTTCTAGCAATGCAAATTCTGCGTCATTTTGAAGTTTTGTAATCTGCTCTTGCATAATGATAAAGTGCATCATAATAGCAGGCTGGGCACTAAGAGAATCACTTAGGGCTTGGCTTATGCCACCACTTTTTTGGCATAACTCTTGTATTTTTTGGATTCTATCTAGCATTTCGCTAAATCGTTGTATCGCATTATTCATTACACGCCTTTTTGCGGTTGTCATCGTTGGTATTATACACCCAAATGGCGTTATCTAGCAATCTTGCTTGTTTGGTATCACTAAGACTAGCTATATCACACAAATCAACTTCTCTTTTAAAATGCTGTGCCAAATCCGCCCTCAATGTATCCAAAAAAATAAATGCCTTAAATCCAATATATTTTTTGCAAAATGTATGCGAACTTTTGATAAAAATATCTATATCACTTGCATTATCTGCGCTCCCTTTGGCAAATGAGCCAAAAAGCCCCAGAGCTTCTATCCCCTCTTTTTGTAGTCGTGGTTGCAAAGATTCCAAAAACTCTAATATAGATTTTTGTGAAATCTTTTGTGGTGTTTTTGGCGTTTGAGGTTTCATATTTTTTCCATAGTTATGCGTAAATTAGCTAAGCGCGCTCTCTAAACTATAAGCACAATCTAGCACACTTTGCTCATCAAAATGCCTGCCGATAAGCTGCATACCGATAGGCAATCCCTCGCTATCATTCCCCACAGGCAGGCTGATAGCAGGCACACCTGCTAGGTTTGCACCAATGGTATAAATATCGTTTAGATACATTTGCAAAGGCGTTTGCATAGCGCGAAATTTGGGCGCAGTAGTCGGCGCGACAGGGCATAAAATCAAATCCGCTTCTTTAAATATTTCCTCAAATTGTGCGCGGATAAGTTGTCGCATTTTTTGTGCTTTTAGGTAATACGCGTCATAATACCCGCTACTAAGCACAAAACTACCTAGCAAGATTCTATTTTTTACTTCATTTCCAAAGCCATTTGAGCGGGTGGAGAGGTATAAATCTTTTAATCCCTGTTTGCTTGCATCGGCATTTTGGGCGCGATTGCCATAGCGCACGCCATCAAAACGAGCTAGATTTGAGCTAGCCTCCGCTGTGCAGATGATATAGTAAGTAGAGATATGCAAACTTGTGTCAAGCATTTGTTTTTGCAAGATTTCATTGCCGCTAGATTCTAGTATTTTTATGGTGCTTTCATACGCTTTTGCCACGCTAGAATCCGCATCTTTGATAAAATCCTTTAACACCGCGATTTTAAACCCTCTCTCTTTATCTAGCTTGCTAAAAGAATCTAAAGGGGGCTTTTTCACGCTTGTAGAGTCGCGCTCATCGCCACCGCTTATCGCATCTAGCAATAGCGCGCAGTCTTCTACATTTTGCGTGATAGGTCCTACTTGGTCTAGGCTTGAGCTATATGCTACTAGCCCATATCGGCTAACGCGCCCATAAGTAGGCTTTAGCCCCACGCACCCACAATAGCTAGCAGGCTGACGGATAGAGCCACCTGTGTCGCTACCAAGTGCTGCGATAGCTAGCCCGCCTGCTACTGCTGCGGCACTCCCTCCAGAGCTACCACCGGGGACGCGTGAGGTGTCGCGTGGATTTTTGGTGCGACCATAGCAGCTAGATTCTGTCGTGCTACCCATAGCAAACTCATCCATATTTGCCCGCCCAAATGCACTCATTCCATTTGCGTGTAGATTCTCTATCGCAGTGGCGTTGTATGGGGATTTGTAGCCTTTTAGGATTTTGCTAGCACAAGTGATTTCCCAGCCCTTTACATTGATATTGTCTTTGATTAAGATTGGCACGCCTTCTTGCCCATCATCGCTAAAATCAATATATGCGTTTAGCTCGGCATTTTGGCTTTGTTGTGCTAGATTTTTGATTTTGGATTTTAGCTCGTTTTGTTCTTCTTTGCTAAGGCTTAATGCCTGCTTTAGCGTTATCATCATTGCTCCTTAGATTTTGCAATTTTTTAAAATGCTTTAAGCATTGTTTGATTTTCATAAAATTTGCGAAATTATAGACAAAAATAGCTTAAAGATTCTAAAATTTGCAGGCTTTATCCTAAGGAAATGTCGCTAGATTTTGTTGTTAGAAATGATTTTATAGCGTTGCTAGATTTTGCTCTAAAAATTCTACGCTGATTTTGCATAGCGATTCTAGCGTTTGATTTATGGATTCAAAGTCTATGGGCGTTTTTATTTGCGCTATAAAATCGCTCAAATTATCCACAAGGCGATTTTACAAACCAAAAAGTTCTAAAACTTGAAAAATTTGCAACGAAAATTAACCCCCTGCATTTGCGTAAATAATGCCCCCTCTCGACTTCAAAATAGCTTAAAAATCTCTCTTGTTTTGCTTTAAGAAATTTTTGCAAATGTTTTTATGCGTATCAATATACTTGTTTTTCATAGTCGCAATCACAACTCAAAGCCCCTTTATGTTAGTTTTTAAGTTTGAGAGAGTTGCTTTTTACTTTTTTAGTTTTTTAGAGGTTTTTACTTTTGGAGTGGGCAAATATGGCAATGTAGCTTGTATGATTATGGAAAGCAATTCTGTGTTTTCAATATCGATTATATAATGCTCCCTCGCACCATCAAAAGGGAATCCAAGCGAAAAATACGCGCTAAAATCCCGCGTGATGTGCTCCAAAACTTCATATTTTTTGATAAACACTTGCTCATCGCAGAGCAAAAACAGCACTTTTTTACGCCCATTTTCGCCCGACACACAGCCACCAAATCCACGCAAATCCTTAATATACACGCAATATTCGCCAAACATTTTCCTCGCGCTAAAGCTAAAATCCCCACTCAGATTCTCATTTAAGCATTCACGCGCACATTGCTCTAATCTATCTAAGACAAAATCTTTAAACTCCGCGCTTGTCGCCATATTTACCCCTTATAAAATCAAAATTCTGCCTAAAAAACCTCTGCTAAAAATGTGTAAGCGCATTGTTTTTCAAAGCATTTTCACAATTCACACCTCAAATTTCCCGCTTGCGACTTCCCACAGATAGAGGCTTGCGATACTACCATAGGGGCTAAACTTCGCCTTATATTTTGCAAAAATCTCTTTTGGGATTTTGCCCTGCTTGCCCTCGCCATTTATCCCATAGAGTAATTTTAGGGCGCGTTGCAATGCCAAATCATCATAGCTTACAATATCCTTTCTCTGCAGGCAAAAAAGCAATATCATCTCCGCCGTCCAAACCCCAATCCCACGCAGTTTGACTAGCTCATCTATCGCCTCTTTATCACTCATTTGCTTCACACGCTCTATGTCAAACTCGTGCGCTTGCACCTTGCGCGCAAAATCGATGATATACTCCGCCTTGCGCGCTGAAACCCCACAAGTGCGCAGATTATCACTCCCTGCGCGAATGAGAGATTCTATGTTGAGCTTAGATTTTGGCGTGAGATTTCGCGCTTTTTGCTTCATATTTTCCTTTGTGCCAAATCTCTCGCAAAAGCGCGCCCAAATGCTCTCTTGGGCTTTTGTAGAGATTTGCTGGGCTATGATATGATGCACCACGCTTGCGATTAGGTCGCTATCTACCTCGCGCCTAATACGCCCGATTTTTTCAATCACCCCCGCAAGCCTTGTATCTTTGGCTTTGAGAGAATCTAGCTCCGCATCACTATAAGCAAAGTAAGTCAAATCGCTCAAATATAGCCTCCATTGCTAGCAATTATTTTGCAATTATAAAACAAAAGAATAACGCCATTTCAATCAATCACAATCCTCGCACCTATATCGACAAAATCACTCACCACAGGGAAATTTGCCATACCAAAATCTTTGACATTGATTTGCCCGCTAAGCGTGATGATGTGTTGAGATTTGGCATTAGATTCTAAAAGCGCGTTTAGCTGTATCGCTTTGGTTATGCCATTTAGCGTGAGATTGCCTTTGATGAGTGTTGGAAATGTTGGAAGTGTTGGGGCAGAATCCTTGCTATTGCTTGTTTGACTTGACTTCACAAACTCGCTCATTTCAAAGGTTATGCGCGGATTTTGCGCGATATTGAGCAGTTTTTCGCTACGCACTATTTCATCGCGCTTCTCACTTTGGCTATCCACAGATTCCGCGCTTATCTCGCCTTTTAGTTGCGTAATGCTGGCATTTTCTACCCTGCCTTGAGCGTGAAACTCCCTAAACTCGCCCACCACTTCGATAAAACCAAATTTTATCACGCGAAAGTAGATTCCCTCTTTTTGTGCGTAATTTGGCATTGTTTGCAATTTCGCGACAAACTCGCCACGATTCGCATTGCTAACCACCACCGCTCCACCAAACGCGATAACCACCGCCACTACAAATCCTACGAAAATCTTTGCTGCTTTTTTCATTTTTTATCCTTTGTTAGATTTTATTTACGCTTGTTATGCAAAATCCGCGCTTTGACACACGCCATTTTCGCACGCAAAGCTACTTGCTACGCCACGCGCCACGCTATGAGGTAGGCTAATAAAATAGCTATCCCCACATTGTTGTGTTTCTAAAACCCCTGCGTTTTCTAGCGTATTTACGCGCTCGCGTAGTCTTTTTGTGTCGATATGTAGCGCAGTGCTTGCCTCACGCTCACTCACGCGTTTAAATCGATTTACAAACGCGACTAAGCCATCATCGCTAAATTCTGCTTCGCGCAAGACACACTTTCCATCGCTAAGCCTTGTGATAATGCGCTTTAAGCCCTCATACTCGATAAAGCCTTGCAAAATCTGGGATTTCTCGCCATAGATGAGCTCTAGCGTGGGAAATGCGCGGATAGATTTTGCGCTCACGCGTTGCAAATCGCTTTGCAACGCCCTTTGTGCCTCGCCATTTTCTAGCGCATTCTCAAACGCCTTTCGCTCATCAAAATCACGCAAAAACTCGCCTGCTAAATCTAGCAACACGGCTTTATCGCTCGTATTTAGCCCATCGCTATGAAATGCCTCGCGCACACGGCGCAAATACGCGCTTTGAGATTCGCTATGCACTAGCTTCATAGCCATTACACAGAGGCTCGCAGGAAGAGAGGTAATATCACTCGCCTTTTTAGAATCTAAATGAGAAATATCAAGTGGCAACCCCGCTCGCGCCCCCGCGTCTAAAAAATGCGCCCTCATTTGCTCTTTTAGCTGTGTAAAGCGCAATGGCGCGAACTCATCATCGCCGATAATCTCTTTGCTATCGCGCACCAAAAGCCCTAGCACATTGTGCATCTCTACATTATCGTTGCTAAATTCGATTTTACGCAACGCCACATCTAGCCCATAGCACCAAATACACATAGGGTCGGTGTATTGGATAATTTTGAGTGTTTTATTTGTATTCATTTTTGCTCCTTTAAAATTTAAATTTTAAAATGTGTGAAACCCACGCACGCATTTGCGCTATGTGTCAAACTACGCCTTTATGCGCATATTTTGCTCAATTTTGCGTGGATTTGCCCTAAGGTGCTGATATACGCTTGATAATCCCTCGCAAAGTTCGCTGTATCGCGCCTGCGGCAAAATCCCTAAAGCCTCTTTTTGCGCTTTGGCAATGTCTTTTTGCAATTTGAGTGCTAGATTTTGCCCCTTTTTGGTAAGCAAAATAAGGTTTTCTTTGCGGTTTTTGGGGTTTTGTTTGCGCTCTAGCAATCCACGCTCTTGAAGAGAATCTATCATTACGCCGATAGTGTTTTTATCGGTGCGGGCGAGCTTTGCGATATGGGTTTGGGAGAGGCTTGCGCTTAATCCCATAAACAAAATCCCAGCTTGGCGGAAATCTAGCTCATATTTGGCATATATGGGCTCTAGCGCGTCATAAAGCAGGAGCGAAATCTGCTTGCAAATAAAACCTAAATGGATAAAATCCTCGCTCAAATCGTGCGTGGCTGTAGTTGTTTTCGCGTCTTTGTTGTTTGGCATTTACGCCTCCTTAAAATAGATTTTACAAATTATGATTTTTATATTATATGAAAATCATAAAATATAAAAATATGATTATATAAAAAATATATTATTAAGTCAAGCGGTTTTGTGAGATTTTGCAAAATATTTTGAAGTGTCGTATAAGACGCTTATGGCGATGGGAAATGGCAAAATCTGCGTAGCGGAGGGAAATGGAGTAAAATATAATTGACTATGATATTGCTTTTATCGTCAATGTTTCATACACTTCGCCAAACTCACTTCCAAGCAGACAATTCTCTAAACTCCGCTGTGAGAACAAAAATCGCCCATCGCACACAAACCCTAGCTCTTCCCAATCTACATTATTGAGCATTTCACAAATCTTTTGCAAACTCGCATTATCCACTTCAAAGCGCGGGAAAATAGCTAGCACCGAGCCATCATAGGCGTTGCAAGGGTGCAAGAAAAAGGGCTTTTTATTGCGTGTCTTGCTATTTACATAGATTCGTGGCGATTTGCTTTTGTAGTAGTCGCGCCCCCATTCCCACCAATTCTGCTCATCAAATTTTTTGATTTTGCGCGCTTTTAGTTGCGATTTAAATTCTGCCAAATACGCGCAATTTTTGCCAAAATCCCCATAAATCATTTTCTTTGTCTTGCCCGTCTTTGCGCTAAATGAGCAGACAAAATCCATATTGCCAAATTTTTCATTTGCAAAAATGCTATCCGCCCCGCTTACCGCACCCACTTTGACAAAAAATAGCGAATTAAATGGGATTTTATAGCGTTTGCGCGTAAAAATTATTTGCCCACTAATGCAGTTAAAAATCTTTTTTTCGTGGCAATCTTGCAGGTTTTGGTAATTGCACTTGCGCGAAAAATCACCCTTTTCAAATCGCCAAATAACGCAATTTGGCTGAGCCTTGCTAAAAATCCGCTTATCGCCAAGTTCCACAAAATCCGTGATACTGCCTTGCCCGTGGAGAGAGGCATTTAGCTTCACGCTTGCCGTGCTTTTTAGAAAATCGCGTGGCGTTATGAAAATTAACTCGCCCCTGTCGCGCAAATGCAACACGCATTTATAAATAAAAAAGAGATAGAGATTGCTCCGCAAGTCAAATATGTCGCTAAAAGGCTTTAGAAGCGACTTTGTAGAATCTAGTATGTCTTGGTAGCGCACATACGGGGGATTGCCGATGATTGTGTCAAATTTTTCGCTCACAGGGTAGGCAAAAAAGTCTGTATTTAGGATTGTGCCGTCATTGCGAGATTTTGTGATTGTGTCAAATATTGCAAAATCGTGGCAATCTATGGATTCCCCCTCCCTTGCGGAGGGGGCTAGGGGGTGGGTAGATTCTATTGCCAAATCATAAAACCCACCCCCTTTATCCCCCTCCGCAAGGGAGGGGGAAATTGTTCCATTGTGAGTGGTTTGCAAAAACGCATAGCAATGTATTTGTGCTTTATCAATCTCTATGCCGATTTTGTTGCTTGGCAAATGTGCAAAAAACGCGCCATTGCCACAGCTTGGCTCTAAAAATCGCGGATTTTCTACGCGTTCCACGCTTCGCACAAGTTTTAGCATATCAGCGACAATATTTTGCGGAGTAAAAACCTGCCCTAAACTTTTAATATTAAGCGAAAGCGTGGCATTTGGCGATTGCAAATGTGGCGTTAGATTCATTTCATAATGTAAGCTAGTTATAGATTAGACAAACAGCGCGTGATAGCCACCCTAATATCATCTGCTTCTGTTGAGCCTTGACCTTCTGCTGTGCAGGTATATACAGGCTCTTGTGTTTTTGCGTCAAGGATTTGGATTGAGACTTCTAAAGTATAGCCACCAATCCCACCTACGACATTTCTTTTTCCACTTTGTCCATAATTTACAACTAAAGCGTTTGTTTCATCTGTAAGTTTTTCCACAACCACTAAACCTTTTTTCATAAGGATTCCAGCGATAGCGTCTCGGGGATTTATGGATTTTTTGACAGAGTATCCATACCCACCATAAGTGCCATATCCAGAATGTCCAACGCCAGAATCCACCGTCGCAGTTTGGCTAATATAAGCAAATCTATAGCCCTCAATGTCTTTGTATTTTTGCGATTGGATAGGTTCTAAAATCGCAAAACACCCAGCGAAAAATATACTAAATAAGATTACAAAAGCAATGTTTTTCATTTTTTATCCTTTTGTGTTTTTGTAACAAAATCTCATTTCCAAAAAACATTTTTATATGCGAAATTATAACCAATGTTTGCAGGGATTTTCAAGCATTTTACATTGTCAAAATCTATGCAAAAACCCCGACAAATCGCTTAAATCTAGCTTTATTAGCAATTCAAGCAAAAAAGCGTGTTTTACTTCGTTTTTTGCTTCGTTTTTTTGTGTTGATTTTTGTGCTTTTTTTGCGTGGGATTTTGCATAAAATCAAGCCTTGCCATATTTTAGGGGATTTTTAGACAATGCTACAAACTCCCCTAAAAGCGCGATATTATTGCTACTCATAAAGTGGATTTTGGGGTGCAGAGCGCGTAAATCCTCCCATACTTTGCGCGAGAGCTCTAAGCCCACTTCGCGCTCATAGTCCTTGCCTTTGGTGCTTGCTACTTCTAGCTTCTCTAGCCAATTTTTGGGGATATACACCCCGGGCAGCTTATCGCGCAAAAACACTGCCACGCGGTAGCTAAGCACGGGGAAAAAGCCAAAAATGATTTGCGTGTTTTGGATAGATTTTCGCGCACAATCCCTGCTAGAATCTGATTGTAACTTTGGCGCGAAATCTTGGCTAAAGTCTTTATTTGGCGCGATGTGTTGCCCCCTATCGCTTAGATTTGCCTCCCCTTTGCCCTCCAAAATCTCGCGCTTTACTTCCTCCAACGCCTCTAGCAAAAACTCCGCAGATTCTCTCTCAAAAATAGGTTGCGTGAAAAACGCGCAAATCGGCGCATTTATTAGCTTGCGCTTGAGCTTTGTTTTGAGCGAGGCGGGGTTGTTGGCGTAAGAATTTATCGTGCTAAAGGCAAATATTTCGCGTGGGCGTGCGATTAGAGGCTTGCCATTTATCGCGATTTTAGAATTTAAATCCGCGATTATGCGCGTGAGTTTGAGTGAATTATCCTCAAAGACACCTTTGGAATCCGCGCAATCCCCGAGCTTTATAGGGTCGCCCGTGAGGGTCAAAAACGCGCGCAAATCAAACTCATTTGCCGCGAGAATCTCCCCGCACAGCGCGATTGAGTTTCTATCGCGCATTGAGAGCGTGCAGATAAGTGGCTTGCCTAAGGCATTTTGGAGCTTTATAGAGCTTAGAATCGAGCTAGGCTTAAAGCGTGCCAGCGGGGAATCCGTGCAGACAAACGCATCGATTGCTTGGCTTAGCGTTGCGCGGGGCATTTGTTGAGAATCTAGATGGTGTGCCGTGCTTTTGCAATGCAAATCTTGCCCTGCGACAGAATCCGCGCTAGATTTTATCGCGCTTGTAGAATCTGCATTGTGCTTAGAGAGATTTTGCGTGAGCGCGGATTTGATTGTGGTGATAAACTCGCTTGTGTCCGCGCTTAGCGGAGGCGTTATCTCAAAGATCAAAAACTCCCTTTGAGCGCGGATTTTATCGATAAGATTTTCAATTTGCTTGCCCATTTATGTCCTATTTTTCGTTTCAAAGATAATATACGCTATTTGATTGCTTATTGATTTTGCTTAACCCACCTCAAACGGATTTTCTTGTCGTTTTTTGGTGAGGTTTGATACAAATATTGACCTTGCGTTGTTGGTATTATATCTAAATTGAAGTTTCTTTATAAATGAAGTAAAAAATTCTCTTTTTTGATTTCTTTAAAACTATTTATCAAAGATTGATTTTATCAACAAAGAATCAAAAAGGAAAGTTTATGCTTCATAAAAAAGAGGTAGTATTTAGATACAATACAAATCCAAAAATAAAGTTTTTATTAAAATCTTGCTAACATTCCGCTTAAGGCGGATTAAGACTAAAATCATTTTTTTTAGAATATGATTTTTACGAAGTTGTTTAAAATGCCAAAATGTATGTTGAAAAAATAGCGTTAGCAAATAATTAGCGCAAGCGACAGAAAATCAATGGCAATGAGTCATAAAAAACCATTTTTAGCACAACAAATAAGGACAAACAATGATTTATCTAATTTCAGATACACATTTTTACCACGACAATATTATGAAATATTCCAACAGGCATTCTGCAAATATCGATAAGTATATCTATGGTTTGATTCGCCATTTAGAATTTATCAACGATGATGATATGTTGCTATTTTTAGGCGATTTGGCTTGGTCGGCTAGAAAAACGCTAGATGGTTGCAAAAGGTTAGTAGCACAGATTCGCGGGCAAAAGCATTTTATTCGCGGAAACCACGATAAATGGCTAAAAGATGTTGATATTTTTGATATGGGATTTTTATCTGTGCAGGATTATATTTTGATTGATGGGACGCTGTTTTGTCATTATCCATTTGTTGATGATGAGTTTAGGTATGAAAAATGCAAGCACGATTATTTGTGGGAAATGTTTTTTGCAAATCCTAAAATCAAAACAATCTATCACGGACATATCCACGATGGACATATCCATAATGGCGAAAATACAACAAATAATTGGTTAGATGTGAATCGCATAAATTGTTGCGTAGATAAAAATCCACAAGGTTATAATGTAGTGAATCTCACTGAATTAGATAACAAAATGGCAGGAAAGCTAAAAGAATATTTGCAGGGAAATTTGGCGTGATTATCGTAATAACTTAACTTAAAATCCCTTTTTGTGTGTTTAATTTAATCTAGCTTTAAATTTTGTTATGCCTTACACATTGTCCCCGCCACAATCCCCCCCGCTTTATTGTCAATGGTAAAATTATGCGTTGCTTGTGGTATTTGGTAAAAATGTGTGAATTTTTGCGTCATTACTTCGATAAATAAACATAAAATTTTGGCACAGGTTTTGCTTTGTCCTTGCTAACTTTTCACAAAGGATTTTCCAATGACAAGCAGGACACAGAAGTTTAGGACCATATCAGCTAGCCTTGCGGCAGCACTTGCGATGGTGGCTTGCACCCCAGCGCAAAATCAAGTAGGGCTTACGCCTCCTAGCGCAGATTTTCAGCCTGTGGGGCTAGATAGACCAAGTTTTGGTGGCTCTTCAATTATGGGCAACCCACCTATGCAAACGCCTATGCCACCAAATGCGTTGCTACAAAGTAGCCTTGTAAATGACGATGAGGACGATGTGCTAGGTGCAAATGGTGCGCCATTGCCAAAGGGTGCAGAGCCTATTATCCAAAATAATCCAAACCTAACGCCTAGCAACTTAATCGAATTGCAAGTCGTTGGCACGGGTGTCGCTCCGCAAAATGCGATTTCGCCCGCGCAATCTACCGCGCTTGCCAAACGCGCTGCGATGATTGATGCGTATAAACTTTTGGGCGAAAAAATGTATGGAATCAAGCTAAACGGACAAGATACCGTGGAAAATATGGCAGTAACAAGCTCTAGCGTAAAAGCAAAAGTCCAAGCCCTTGTGCGTGGCGCAGATGTGGTAAATGTGGATTGCAAAGCGGGGCTATGCCAAGTAACGATGGAGCTAAAACTTGATGGTCGCGTGTGGTATCGCGCTTTGGGCGGGCGATAAAAAAACGGCGATAAAATAGCATAGATTTTAAGCAGATTCTAGCATTTTTGATTAGCGTTTTGTTGCTAGGATTTGTGGCTATAAGTTTTAGATTTTGCCTTAAAGATTTGTGAAAAATTTGTGGCGATTGTGGCTGTGAAACTATGAAAACACGGATTTTAAGGAAAATCTTTTTTGCGAGGATTTTGCAATAATCGTTATAGAATCTTTATGGCAGAATCGTTGTAGAATCTTTTTTAGCAGAATCTTTTTTAGCACAATCGTTGGCAAGTTTTACATTTTCAAAACTTGCAAAAAAGCGCAAAAAAGATTGCCTAAAAATTTGATTTTGGCACAAATGCTCTTTTAAAAAAACGCTTCTATCATTTTATAAGGGAATAAGTTTGAAACATTTAGCACAGCGGATTTTTTCTCTCAAGCGAATGCAACAGCCTATAAACCTGCAAAAAAGCCGATATTTTTGCCAAAAATTTTTTAGCATTGTAGGTATTGTGGCGTTGGCTTTTTTTCTCACAGGTTGCGCTAAAGGGGCGTTGCAAGATTTTTTTACAAATCGTCCTGTAAGCAAAGAGGGCAACGAAAAGCAAGCCAAAATCCAAGCCCAAAGCACCCCTAAAAATACTTCTAAAAAACTTCTTTATATCAACTCAAAAATGTTTCGCTACTACGATTATGCGACTTTTGGCGTGAATGATAAGCAAGAGATTGTTATCGAGCTTTTTGGTGCGGGGAAGAGCATCGGCAATATCGAAATAACCAAGCGCAAAATCTGCATTTTGGGGGATTGCGTGCGCAAAATCCCTGCGGCAAAACGATTTTTTGGCAAGGTAAGTTATGGGGATTTGTTTGATGATATTTTGTTTGGGAGAGATATTTTTCGCGCTGAAGGGCTAGTCGTGGAGGGAAATGACGCGTTTGTGCAACGATTTCAAAAAAATGGCGAGATGATTTATTATCGCCGCACAAAAGAGGGCGTGTTATTTAAAAACACCACCACAGGCGTAACCCTGTCGCTTTTTAACTACGAGCCACAAAAAGTCATCGACTATGAGGAAGACGAGGAAGAGGAAAGAGAGAGGCAAATAATGCAGCGAAAAAATAACGCAACGCCGTAGCGTTTTGAAAGCAAAATTTGCAAAATCTTGTGAATCTAAAATCTATAATAGCAGGCAAAAATATGCAACTAGGCACGATAGAAATTATGGGGCTTGTCGGGTTTGCGCTATTATGTGCGGTATTTTTTTATAAACTTTATTTAATGTTTAAATAATGCGTAAAATCTATCATTTGCGCTAGATATGTTTTTGGCAATGCTAGTTTTGTTTGGCAAAGATTCTATTTAGATTGATTGCCACTAACTCTCATAATGTAAAAAAACACAAACATCAAAAAGAGGAAAAATGGATTTTTTTGCTAGGCTAGAATCTGTGCTTTTTTGTGAGGATATAGATTCTCGTTATGGGCTTTTTAGGGATTTGTATGAGGATTTTTGCGCTGAAAAAATCACACTAAATCATAGCGAAACGATAAAGAAAGATTTTGCGTATTTTTCGCCCTGCGATATGGTAGAGCCTAGCAAAATCCATCGCCACCACGCTATAAAATCCACCACAAGCCTAGCAAAAACCCTGCATTCTGTCGCACATATTGAGTTTTGTGCGATTTCGCTAGCCCTAGATTCTGCCTATCGTTTTAGACATTTGCCAAAAAAATATTATGTAGATTGGCTAGGTGTGGCAAATGAGGAATTTAGACATTTTTTCTTGTTGCGCGATTTGTTGGGTGAGATTGGGTTTGGTTATGGGGATTTTAGGGCGCATTTTGGGCTATATGAGGCGATGAGTGCGACAGGGGAAAATCTTATTTATCGTATGGGCGTGGTTCATCGCGGACTAGAGGCAAAGGGGCTTGATGCAAATCCTTTTGTGAGGGAAAAACTGCTAGAAACTCCGCGTCCTATCAATGCCAAAATCTCTGCTGTGCTTGATGAAATATTGCGCGATGAGATAGGGCATGTAAGCAGGGGAAGTGAGTGGTGGGATTTTGCAAATGCAAACAATGAGGCGCAAAAGCAAAAATGCGTAATAACAAAAAAAACAGAGAATCAAACAGCAAATCACAAAACAAATCAAAAAGAAAATCAAAAAGAGAGAAAATCTAATTTTAGCAAGGAATTTTTGGGGATTTGCGAGAAGTTTAGCGAGTTTGTGCTAGCGGGCAAGGTGCTAAATATGCAGGCTAGATTGCAAAGTGGGTTTAGCAAAGAGGAATGCGAACAAATCGATAGATTTTATCAAAAGAGGTTTGCCAAATAATTTTGCAAAAATGTTTTGCCAAATTATTTGGAATCTTGTTTGGGGTATTGTTTGTGATAGTGTTTGTAAGATTTGGGTTATAATGCACTTGCAAGATTTAGATATTTTTGCCACAACAATACAAAAACATAAAGAATCAAAATGCAACGCAAACAAACACAAAAATCACTAGCCAAAAATCATCATTTTACAGATTTTGTCTCGCTAAAAAAAGCCCTAGATTTTCACTACCACGCGCATAACTCACAAAACGCCATAAATAGGGAAAACCTAGACCCTTTGCTAAAAGTCAAAGAATATATCAATGGGATTTTAGATACAAAAACACAAAATCTACAAATAACTAAGGGCGCGCAAAATCTACAATCTTTGCCACAATCACAAACTCTACAAACTCTACAAAAATCACAAAAACTACAAATGCTACAAAATCTGCCCGCGACAAAATCCACCACAAACGCCACGCAAATATCCAAAAGCAAAATACATAACATTCCCTATATCGCGCTTATTTGCGCCCTTTTTGCTTATGGAAATGTGAGGGCGATTTTGCGCTTTTTGGATAGTTTGGATTTTTCTTTGCTAGATTCTAGGGAGGGGATTTTGGCGAGTGATTTTCCGTATTATCGTTTTCAAAATTCCACCGAAGTAAAGCTATTTTTTTTGGCACTTTGTGAGATGAGGGAGCAAAATACACTAGAATCTCTGCTTGAAAAACGCGATAAATCTGCACCGATTTATTGTTTTATCAATGATTGTATAAAAACGATTTGGCAAGCGGCTTCAAAATGGGCTAACAAGCTAGATTATGCCCTGCCTCCCCATAATCAAAGCGATTTAGGCAAAAATCATTTTAATGGTTTTGCGTTTTTGGTAGGCACGCCTTTGTCAAATAAAGCAAAGTTGCCTAGCTCGCCACTTAAACGCTGGAATATGTTTTTGCGCTGGCTTGTGCGGAGTGATAATATTGATTTGGGATTGTGGGGAGAATCTATCAAAAAAAGCGAATTACTTTTGCCTCTTGATACGCATACTTTTAGCGTGTGTCGCTCTTTGGGGCTTTTGGAGCGCAAAAGCTATGATTTTAGGGCGGTGCTTGAGGTAAGCCAAAATCTAGCCCTTTTTGATGAAAACGACCCGATAAAATATGATTTTGCCCTGTATCGATTGGGGCAAAAAGGCATAATAAAAAAGGGAGAAAAAGTAGATTTTCTTTGTCAATGAGATTTTTAGCAAAAAAGCACAAAAAGCAAAATCTACGCAAAAAAAAGGCAAGACAACAAGAATCAATATTTTTAAAAAAATTTTAAAAATATTTTTAAAAAGCCATCTTAAATGCGCAATTATTTTTTGATTTTTAAAACGATTTATTTTTCTTCTTCTACGACAATATAGAGTTCTTTTAGCCCCTGTGCTTGGAGTGTGTCCATTACCTGCACGAAACTATCAAGATTGCTTTTTGAGTCGCCATTTAGGATTATTGGCGTGTCTTTTTCATAGCTACGAAGTGCTTTTCTTAGTTCTTCTAGGGAGACATTGTCATTATCGATATAGTATTTTCCCTCGCTATCGATGGTGATATTTACAGGCTTTTTGGGTGTATTTTCGTTTGAGTGTTCGCCATCGCTTACCTTTGGGACATTGACTTGTATGCGCGAAGTGTGGATAAAAGATGCGGTAGTTAGCACGATGACAAGTAGCACAAGCATAATATCAATAAAAGGCACAAGATTCATAGAATCAAACTTTTTCATCGCCATTATCTATCCTTATCGTTTTTTAGATTTTTGTTTGTTGTTTGGTGCTATCTTAAACGCGAGGCGTTGCATTGGAGGTGCTTGCCGTGCTTTGTGCCATTGTGCTTTGTGATTGTAGATTTTGGGTGGTGGTGTTTATGCGCTGCATAGTTGGCTGGGTTTGTGTGGTCTGTCTTTGCGGTTGGGAGATTTGCTGTGGATTTTGTGCTGTGGGCTGATATGTGGCATTTGCTTGGCGGTTTGGCATTGTTTGGGTGGGTTTTGTGTTTGGATTATGATGAATATCCCATTTTGTCAAAATCACATCGGCTGACCTTGTGAGTAGGTTGTATGCTACGATACTTGGGATTGCCACGATTAGCCCTGCGGCTGTGGCTTTTAGCGCGAGAGATAGCCCCGTCATTATCGCGCCTGTATCTACAGAATTATCCGCACCGATTTCTACGAAAGTTATCATAATGCCCGCCACCGTGCCTAGCAAGCCCACATAGGGCGCATTTGAGCCGATAGTGGAAATAAGCGTCAAGCGTTTGTGTAAATCTAGCTCCAAAAATCGCTTATCATCATAATCGCTAACGCGCAACGATGAATAAAACCATACGCGCTCTATCGCGATAGCGACAACTAGCACGGATAAAAACGCCAAAAATCCCAACACTCCATAATCTACCATTTCTTTCATAAAAGTCCTTTTTCAAACATAAAATCACAAAATTAAAGCAAAGGATTATAGCACAAACAGAGGGAAAAATATCATATTTGCATTGTTTATAGCTTTTTGCCAAAATCTTTAAAATTTGCCCGCGCTTCTCTATCAAGGATTTTTTTCTTTAGTGCTTCTCGCTTGTCGTGTAGATTTTTGCCTTTTGCAAGGGCGATTTGGATTTTGACTTTGCCTTTTTTGTTGAAATAAATCATTAGCGGGACGATAGTTAGCCCATCTTGTGCGACTTTGCCAAGCCATTTGTTGATTTCTTTTTGATGAAGTAGCAATTTTCTAGCGCGTTTTTCATCGGGGCGAAAATGCGGATTTACGCTTGAAAGAAATGAGATGTGCATACCAAAAATAAACGCCTCCCCTTTGACAAATCGCACAAAGCTATCTTTTAAGTTGCAGCGAGATTTTCGCAGGGATTTTACCTCTGAGCCACGCAGGACTATGCCCGCTTCTAGCTTTTCGATAATCTCATAATCAAAGAGTGCTTTTTTATTTTGTGCTATCATTTTTTTATGTGTTTTTTTAATGTGGATTTGCCTAGTTTGCCTAGCTTGTCTAGTCAAAGAGTGTTTTTGGTTTGCTGGATTCTAAAGGCTTTTGATTTGATTTTGTCGCGCTAGAATCGATATTTGTTTGTTCGCTAGAATCTGCATTAGATTTTACATTAGATTTCAAATTAGATTCCAAATCAGATTCTACATTAGATCTTGTGCTAGATTCTATTTTTGCGTTTTTTACGCGGAAAAAGCTACTTCCGCTACCAGAGAAAAACCACCCATTGCCAAGACTATCAGCCACCTCTAAAAGCTGTGGATATAGCGCGCACGCAGGGGCAAATAAATCATTTAGCATAGCGATATTTGCAAACCTCTCACACGCAAAGGAAGTTTGCTTAGATTTTGTAGCTTTTCCTCCCAAGCCCAATGCCTCAAAATCTAGCCCCTCGCCAATGTCTAAAATCTGCTGATTGCTAAAATCTACAAACATATTTTTTTGGCTAAGTTTTAAGATTTGCTTTTCTGCCATTTGGCGATATTGCTTATACACTGCGCGTGTATCGCAAAACATATTTGGCGTATAGATTTCAAATTCATTTTCATCATTATCGGTGTAAATGGGGGAGATTTTTTCCCCTATGCCTTTGACTTCGGCGATTTCTGCATTGCTGACAAAAAACGCCACATCTGCTCCCACGCCTTTTGCCACTGCGTTTAGCTCCTCACTGCTTAGCCCTAGACAAAACATAGAATCTATCCCATTTAGCACACACCCCGCATCTGCACTGCCTCCGCCTAGTCCAGAGCCTTTTGGGATTTTTTTATCCACTTTGATATGCACAGGGGGGAAGTGTTTTGGGTATTTTTCGCGCAACAAATGAAGCGCGCGCCACACGGTAGAATCCCCCACTTCGCAACCAAAATCCCCTTCGATTATGTCTTTGCCATTGTTTGATTCTAGGATTTGGATTTCATCGTAGAGGTTGCCTTTGATACGACAAAAGCGGGATTCTAGCAAGTGAAAGTTGTCATCAAAATCGATGATTTTTAAGTATAGATTGATTTTGGGGTATGCTTTTAGAGTCATTGTAGTTTTTGTGAGTGGGGATATGATTAGCGTTTGATGTGCTTTGATAAATCTGTGAAAACTTCATCGCTAGCGATTTTCACGGCTTTTTTGTTTTCTTTGATGACGGCATCTTTTAGCTCTGCGCGGAGGATAAGCATTTTGGGGGGTGCTTCAAAGCCTAGCTTTACGCTCCCTCTATCGATAGATACGACTTTTATCATTATATTATCGCCAATGACAATGCTTTCATCTTGCTTTCTAGAGAGTATTAGCATAGCAAATCCTATTACATAGATACTTGATGTTGCCATCTTTTAAAACCTCTATTATAGAAAAAAATTCGCTAAAGCGAACTATAAAAATGCCATTTTTGGTGTTTTTTAGGCAAATTTTTGCACCATTTTTGACTAATTGCGCAAAGCTAGAATCTAGCTTTAATGTATCAAAAGGCAAAATCTCTAATGGATTTAAAAATATATCCCTGTCATTATAAGCGCGCAAATCCCCCTCTTTTGTGCGTGTCAATGCGCTAAGGATTCCGCTTGTGCCTAGCTTTTTGGCGATTAGATTTCCTAGAGAGCGCACATAGCCACCTTTTGAGATTTCACAAGAAAAATGCAAAAATGGGTGATTGTATGACAAAAATCGCAGGGAAAAAACCTCCATCGTGCTTTGTGCTAGCTCTACTTGCTCTCCGTTTCTAGCAAGCGCATAAGCTCGCTTGCCACCTACTTTTTTGGCACTAAAGCTAGGGGGAGTGTAAGTGATTTTGCCTTGCAAGCTATCTAGCACGCGTTTTATCTCCCCCTCGCTAAAAGGCTTTACTTGCTCCACACCTAAAAAATTTTCTATATCAAGGCTTTTTGATTTTGCCCCAAGCCATAGCACCGCTTCATAGCATTTTGGCGAAGTGGGCAAAAATGGCAAAAGTTTGGTATAGCTCCCACTTGCGATTAGTAGCGCACCTTTTGCAAACGGGTCTAAAGTCCCGCTAAAACCTGCTTTTTGTAGGCGGTATTTTTTCTTTATGGAGGTCAAAAAAGCATTGCTTGTGATAAAAGCTGGCTTATATGCCAAAATCAATGCGCTTGTGGCGTCGTCTGTGCTTTTTGTGATATTATCGTGGGGCTGATTTTGCATTGTGTTCCTATGGCGTTTATTATGCTATTTGCGGTGCTTGTGCGGATTGATTTTAGTTTTGCTTTGCGAAATCCGTTTTTTGTTTTGTTTTGTTTTTTTATTTCTTTGTTTGTGTTTTCCTTTTTTTTGTTTTCTTTTTTTTGATTTTTTATTTTTTATTTTAGATTTTATATTGGCTTTTTTTTGGCTTTAGATTGTCATTTTTTTAGGTTGGCATTTTTGTTATATTGGCATTTTTTGGCTTCAGTTTGATTTTTTTGTTTCAGATTAGAATTTTTGGTTTTTAGATTGGAATGTTTTATATTGGCTTTTTTGCTTTTTATATTGGTATTTTTCGGTTTTATTTTTTTATTTTTTATTTGTTTTAGTTTTTAGAATTTTGTTGTTTTTTAGAATCTTACCACTTTTGTTGCGTTTAGCATTTTTGTTATTTTTAGGAAAAATATGTTTTCGTAGATTTTGGCAATGTCTAAACCGCATATTATCACACAACTGCATAACATATTTGCAAATTGCATAAATTTTTGTAAGCATACACATCACAATGCGTGGTATGACAAACATTCGTCATTGCAAGCAAACGCGACTTTGTCAAAAGTAACATTTGCGTAGCAATCCACAAAAGAATTTTGTCATACTGAACGAAGCGAAGTATCTCAAAAAAACCATAGATTGCCACGCATTGCATTACAAATGCAATGTTCGCAATGCCGGAAGCAAATCCTTGCTTGCAATAACAAGATTTTCTTTGTCATATTGAGGCTTTTTTTAACCAAAATATCCAAAAACTTTGCGCAAAAATCACATCAAATTGCAAAATCGCGTTATTTGCAAAATGTCTTTTTGGATACTTCGCTTGGTCTTGCAAGCGTTTTTATTTTTGGATACTTTGATTTCTTTTGCAACATTATTATGACAAAAACTACGCCCAAAGCCCCCTCCACAAGCCAAAGCCCCCTCCACAAGTAAGTGAGGGGGGAATCTTTTTATAAATTTTACATTAGATTGCAAATTAGATTTTGAAAAATCACGCTAGATTTTCTTCTATCAGCTTATGCACGCGTGAGTTAAAGTCTTTGACACTTTGCAATCCACCAGATTCTAATAGCACCGCGCAATCATACAGCAAATGCGCACATTCCTGCACTTTGGCAGAATCCGCCCCCTTTAGCTTGCTAAAAATGCTATGAGACACATTGATTTGCAAAGTCTTAGGCATTTTTGGTGGCTCTTGCCCCATTTGTCGCATTAGATTTATCATCATCGCGTTTGATTCCTCGCCCACAAGCGCGATAGGTGAGCTCAAATCATCGCTTAGCTCCACTTCTTTTATCTCACTTCCCAACGCCTCTTTGAAGTCTTTTATGATTCCATCAAACTCTTTTTTCACACCCTCATCTATGGTGTTTTGCCCTAGCTCTTTTAGTGCCTCACTTGAAGAGGCGTCTTTTAGCGGGGTTTTGTCATATTCATTTACGCTAGGCATCACAAAGCTATCGATTTCATCGCTCAAAAGCAGGACACAAAATCCTTTTTTGGCATATTTTTCCAAAATCGGCGATGCTTTTAGCAGTTCTTTATTTTCGCCAATGAGATAATAGATACTTTTTTGCTCTTTTGGCATAGATTCTTTGTAAGATTTTAGGCTTAGATTTTCGCTTAGTGCGCCATCGCTAGCCACGCTATCAAATCGCAAAAGCTCCAAAATCTTATCTTTGTTTTCAAAATCGCTATAAAGCCCCTCTTTTAGAGCCCTGCCAAATTGGCTATAAAAAGTCTTGTATTTTTCGGCGTCTTTGGCTAGATTTGCGATTTCGCCCAAAATCTTTTTTGTGGAGGCGGATTTGATATTTGCTAAAATCTTATTTTGTTGCAAAATCTCACGGCTGACATTTAGAGGCAAATCCTCACTATCAATCACACCGCGCACAAAGCGCAGATATTGGGGCAATAGCTCTTTGTCATCATCAGTGATAAACACGCGCTTTACATATAGCTTTACCCCGCTTTTGTAATCCACTCGAAACAAATCAAATGGCGCAACGCTTGGGATAAAAAATAGCGTAGTGTATTCTAAATTACCCTCTACACGCGTGTGGATATAGCTTAGAGGCTCGCTATTATCGTGGGCAAAACCTTTATAAAATTCTTTATAATCCTCCGCTTTTAGCTCATTTTTAGGGATTTTCCAAATCGCTTTTGCGCTGTTTAACTGCTCGGTTTTAGATTCTTTGACTTCTTTTTTAGATTTTGCTTTGTCATCGCTTTTTGCATCGCTAGAATCCGCTTTTGATTCTTTTGATTCTGCGTCCTCATAGCGCGTCTCTTCATAAGTCAAAAATATCGGAAAAGCAATGTGTTCAGAGTATTTTTTGATGATAGATTCTATCTGCCATTTGCTTGCAAAATGTTTGTCATCATCTTTTAGATATAGCGTAATTTGCGTGCCGTGCGACTCTTTTTGGCAGGGGGTGATTTCATACTCGCCACTACCATCGCTTATCCAGCTATACGCCTCATTTTGCCCCGCTTTTTTGGTGGTTACCACCACTTTGCTAGCCACCATAAAAGATGAGTAAAATCCCACGCCAAATTGCCCTATGAGCGCGCTATCTTTCTTTTTGTCCCCGCTTAGCGCGTTTAGAAAGCTTTTTGTGCCAGATTTTGCTATCGTGCCTAGATTTTGGATTAGCTCATCTTCATTCATACCGATACCAGAATCCGCCACGCTTAAAACGCCCTTTTTCTCATCGTAAGTGATGTCTATGCGTGGATTAAACGCGATTTTTTTGTAGTTTTCATCGCTGATTGTGAGGTAGTTTAGCTTATCAAGCGCGTCTGAAGCGTTGCTTACCAGCTCGCGCAAAAAGATTTCTTTATTAGAATAAAGCGAGTGAATCATCAAGTCTAACAACTGCTTTATTTCGGTTTGGAATGCCATTTTTTTGCTCATTTGAAGCTCCTTTTATAAAAAATTTGGCAATTATAGCATTTAATTGATAAATATTTATAAACTTTATAGATATATTATCAACTTTAATTAGCCACTTTGTATAAAGTTTTTTATGAAAATCAAGTCAAAGATTAGCCCAAAATCTAAAAAACACAAAATCTGCTACAATACAAAACTTAAAAATCAACCTAGCATTGCCCAAAAAAAAACCAAAAAAGCCCAAAAAACAATCTCAAGGACACAAATGCAAAATCTACATTGCAAATACATAGGAAAATGCGGTGGCTGCACGATAAAAGCACCATATAAAGCCCAGCTAAAATCTAAAAAACAACGCATTTTAAGCCTTTTTAGCGATGAATTAAAACAATCAAATTTTAAGCCAAACGATTTAGAAGTGTTTGCTTCGCCCCCTACTCATTATCGCGCAAGGGCAGAATTTCGCATTTTTAGAGAAAATGCCGAGCCTATCGCGCTTATCTCCAAACAAACACAACACCAAACAAACCCCCCACATAAGCCACAAAACAAACAACCAAAAATCCACCTAGCAATGATGGGCAAAGACAACCAAAACAAAACCATCAAAATCCCCATAAAATCCTGCCCGATTTTGTTGCCAAATATTAGCGCGGCACTTAGCGCGCTTATGGATTTTATCAATGATTTGGCATTGTGCCACAGCAAAGAGGATTTTGAGATTTTGTCCCACAAACTCTACGCCATCGAAGCACTAGGCGTGATAAATCCGCCCAAACAAACAAAACAAACAAGCCCAATAAACCCAAAATCTAGCCAAAATCTATCAGTGATTTTTACGCTAATCTACCATAAAAAGCTAGAATCTAAATGGGAAAAAACCATAACAAACCTAGCACAAAAACTCCCGCCAAATATCGCAATCATCGGGCGAAGCAAACATCAAAAAATTATCTTGCAAACAGACTCCCTGCTAGAATCTATAACGCTAAAAAATGCGCAAAAAAGCATTGTAAAAAATGCTAGCCAAAGCAATAAAAAATGCGACATAAACAAAAATTTGATATTTTTGCGCTCTGAAGGGAGGTTTAGCCAGCCAAATGCCTTTATCAATCCACAAATGATTAGCTTTGTAAAAAGCGCGATTGCAGGGCATAGCAAAGAAGATTTGCTTGAAATGTATTGTGGGGAGGGCAATTTTTGCGTGAGTTTGGCGGGGGATTTTAAAAAAGTGCTAGCCACAGAGGTGGTAAAATCCGCTATCCCAGCCCTGCAAACAAATGCTAAAAATAATGGCATAGAAAATATCACGGCATTGCGACTAAGCGGGGAAGAGAGCATAGAGGCGTTGGAGGGAAAAAGGGAGTTTTTTCGCGCTAGGGAAGTGGATTTGAGCTCTTTTAGATTTTCGCATATTTTGATAGACCCGCCAAGAAGTGGAATCAGTGGAGGCGGCATTAGTGGAGGCAAAATCAGTGGAGGCGGGATTAGTGAAAATGGTGTTAGCGAAAATTGCATTGTCGAAGAGGGAATCAACGGAGGCGGAATCAACGGAAGTGAGATTAGCAAAAATAGCATTAGCAAAGGCGCAATGAGTGTAGGCGAGATTAGCAGAATCAAAACTAGCAAAGAAACAATCAATAAGGACAAAACAAACAAAACCCAAACAAGCCAAGATAACCCCAAACACCAAAAAGATGCAAATATCTCAAACGCCTTAAACACCCCCAAACAAAGCGCATTAAAAATGCTAGATTTTATCGCCACTCATCGCTATATTATTTACATTTCTTGCAATCCTTTGAGCCTCAAAAATGATTTAGGGATTTTGATAAAAAGCCATAAAATCACGCATTTTGGGCTTTTTGACCAATTCCCACATACTCATCACATAGAATCCGCCCTAATCTTAGAAAAACGCTAGAGGCTACAAAGCGCGTGAATCATTGATTACTACTATACAAAAATTTGATATAATCCACACTATGTGTAACCAAGACCACCAACAACATCTCCAAAACGCCCCCCTATCTTCGTTATATGGCTATATCTCACGCCGTATAGAAGCCCATCTCACTACCCTTTTGCGCCCTTATGGAATCGGGCTAGAACAAATGATTGGGCTATTGATTCTCCAAAAAGAGGGCTGCATAAATGTCTCTCAACTAAGCGAATATATGCTAAAAGACAAAACCACCACTTCTAGGCTTATCACTTCGCTAGAATCAAAAGGCTTAGTCAAAAAATGCCAAGACAACAAAGCAGGCAAAAAAGACAAACGAATCGTCTATCTGCACCTAACCAAAAATGGCGAAGAAAAAATCGCCGAAGTAAAATCTAGCCACATACAATCACAAATGGAACAAATCTTTGAAAACGCGCTAGGCACGACACAAAAAAAAGAATTTAAATCTATGCTACTAAAAATCATAGAGGTGCTAGATGAAAGAAACTAGATTTTGCAGATTTTGCGTTAGCGATTGCGCTTTTAATGGCGTTGTAATCCGCATTGCTAAAATGCGTGATTTTGCGATATTTTTATTTGCATTGTTTAGTATGGCTACAAATCCCACACTAGCGACAAATGCAAAAACTCAAAGCATAGCCCAAAAAGGCATAGCCATCGAGGCAATCCCCATAAAAGAGGGAAGTTTAAGCAAAAAAGAATCATTTATCGGCAGTGTGCGATTCAAAGAAATAAGCTCTATTGCTTCAAGCGGGCAAGGCGTGGTAAAAAGCGTGTTTTTTAGCATAGGGCAAAGCGTGAAAAAAGGGCAAAAACTACTAAGCCTTGATAGCGATTTGCTAACCCAAGACATCGCTATCAAACACGCCAAAATTGCCGATGCGCGCTACACCCTAGAGCGACAAAAAAACGAACTAGAGCGATACAAAAACCTACTCCAATCCCAATCAATCTCTATCCAACAATACGAAAATCTAGAATACGAAGTAAAATCCCAAGAAGCTAGAATCAAAGCCTTAGAGGGCGAGCTAGCCATATCCAAAACCCAAATCGCGCAAAAAACGATTTACGCACCATTTGAGGGAATCATAGTCGAACAAGGCGTGCGAGTGGGCGAATGGGTAAAAGAGGGGCAGGCGATTTGCCAAATCCTAAATTCACGCGACACAGAAGTGATAATCGATGTCTCAAGCGCAGTCGTAGGCAAGCTAGCACTAAACCAAAAAGTAGATTTATCCATAGGCGGCAAATCATACAGCGGGCAAATCTCAGCCCTAATCCCCAAAGCAGATTCTCTATCGCGCACTTTTCCTGTGCATATTTCTGTGCGAAATGACGGGAGTTTCTTAGATGGTATGGCTGCCCAAGCTAGGCTTGATATTTCAGGGCAGACAAATGGCGAAAAAGGATTTTTAATCCCCCGCGATAGTGTCGTATATGCCTCTGGCAAGCCCCATATCTTTATCGTGCAAAAACCACAAAGCAACGCACAAAATCCCCAAAATATGCAAGCTAGGATTGTGCCTATCTCTATCATCACTACGCAAGGCTCTTTTGCGCTGATAAAAAGCCTAAAACAACCGCTAAAAGAAAATGATTTAATCGTAGTGCGTGGGCAGGACAACCTAAAAGACGGAGCACAAGTGTGGATAACAAATAAGCCTAAAATCTCACAAAATCTAATGCAAGATTTCGCTAGCACAATCTAAGCCACAATTTAAGCGACACTTGAAGCCACACTTGAAGCGATTTGCCACAAAATCTATATAAAAAGCCAAAATCAACAAAACAAGCAAAATCCACCAAAAGAACGCCAAATGAATGTCATAAATCTATTTTTAAAAAATCGTGTTTTATGCGCTGTTTGCGCAGCATTTATTTTGCTTTTTGGGTTTATCTCATCTCAAAAAATCCCCTACCAGCTTTTGCCACAAATCACCAAACCAACCATTAGCATTTACACTTCGTGGGCAGGTGCTTCGCTCTATCAAGTCGAAAAAGAAATCATCGAAGTCCAAGAAAAACACCTAAAAAATCTAACCCATCTTCAAAGCCTAGTTTCCACCTCACGCGATGGTATGGGAATCATAAACTTAGAATTTTCGCTCCAAGCGGATATGAAAAGTGCTTTTTTGCAAGTAAGCTCCAAGCTAGAAGAAATCAGTGGCTACCCAGAAAATGTCCAAAAACCCATCATCAAAGCCACAGGGGAAGTAATCCCTATTAGCATTTATTTGTTTGCAAAGGGGGTGGATTCTAGTGTGGCGAGTGGGGCGGGTGTGCCGCGTGTGAATATAGAAAAGCAAAAAGATTTTATAAATGGCGAAATAGTCCCGCTATATGAGCGCATAGATGGCGTAGGCGAAGTAGTAATATCAGGTGGAGTCTCCACCCAAGCACATATCTATCTAAACGCCCAGCAACTAGCCTACAACAACATAACCATAGAAGAAATCATCTCCGCAATCAAAACCCAAAATCGCAATATCTCTGCGGGCAATATCGATTTTGACCAGCGAAACTATCGCTTGCAAACTATCGGGGAATACCGCTCACTAAATGAAGTGCTAAACACCATAATAAAAGTCCAAAATGGCAAAGTAACTAGACTAAAAGACACCGCCCACATAGAAATCACGCACGAGAAAAAAACAAGCCACAATATCCACAACAACGATGAAACCATCTCTATCCAAATCCGCCCAACCGCAGAAGCAAATATATTAGAGCTAACACAAAAAGTAGAGGATTTAACCAACTTTCTAAATGCCGAGATTTTGCCTAAATCAAATCTAACAATCGAGTGGGGACGCGACCAGAGAGGATTTATCCTAAATGCCATCTCCCAGCTAAAAAGCTCCATAGCATTAGGAATGCTCTTAGCAATCATAGTTCTATGGCTTTTTTTGCGAAATGTTGCTTCGCTTTTTATCATCGTCCTTGTGATTGCGCTAAGTATCATCGGCACTTTTATTTCTTTGCATTTGTTTAATAGCACGCTAAATATCATTTCCTTAGCAGGCATTTCTTTTGCCATTTCGATGGTGATTGATTCAGGTATCGTAATGCTAGAATCAATCCTGCGCAACCAATCCAAAAACCACGCCAAAAATCCACCAAACGACACCACAAGCACAAAAACAGCAAGCACCCAAAATCATACCCCACATACCGAGCTAGAATCCACGCTAAAATCCACCTCCAAAGGCATAAAAGAAGTGCTAGGCGCGCTTTTTGCATCTAGCATCACTACGATTGGAATCTTTGTGCCGATTTTGTATTTGCAAGATGAGAGCGGGCAACTTTTTGCAGACATTGGCATAGCGGCAAGTAGCGCGATTGTGATTGCGTTTTTTGTATGCGTGTTTATTTTGCCCGCATTTTTGGTAAAACGCACAAACAATGAATGTAAAAACGCTTTGACAAACCCTACAAATCTAGCAAATCCACACCCCACACCCCACTATACAAAGGAATATTTTGAAGCCAACCACACAAAGACAAATCCGCTAAAATCCCCCATAAAAGCTCTAATAAATGCTTATCAAAATATTTGCGCAATATCTAAAAAAGCTATTTTGTCTAAAATCCCTCAAAATCTAACCAACATAAAAAACACCATAAACCCCACCAAAAAAACTTACTCCACTGCAAAAAAAAGCACGCAAAACTTTACGCAAAATTTAACGCAAAAATATGCGCAAAAATATATTGCCCATATTTTAAAATACACAAAACCACTTGCCAAAATCTGCAAAAACTCCGCACAAAATCTTATAAAATCTACCAAACTAACAATCACAAAATCATTGCAATTTTGCAAAAATTTATACGCAAAATCTAGCCAAATTTTTAAAGAAAAATGTAGCTTAAAAATGCAAAAATATTTACCTAGCAAAAACTTTATCACGCATATAGCCACGCGTATAAAGGCGTTTTTGACTACTACAAATCAAAAAAAAGATAGATTTTATAAATGGCTTTTTGAGCTTGGAGATTATTTGCGTGCAAACATAATGCGACTGCTTTTTGCCTGCGTGCAAAGCCCAAAATCTAGGTTTATTAGCATATTTTCTTTTCTTGGCATTACGATAGGATTTAGCTTTCTTGCGTTTCCAAAAAGTGATTATATGCCAAAAGGGGAGCAAAACTTTATCATCGCCTATCTAAACCCACCGCCCGGGCTATCTCTAAACGAAAAACAATATATCGCAAATGCGATTTTTGCGCATATCTCGCCATTTTTGCGTGTAAATGGCTACACAAAAGAGCTTCAAAAAGACTGCGAAAAACAGGCAAAAAAACACGCAAAAAAAAGCACGCAAAATCTTGCGCAAAATTCTTTACAAGATTCTTTACCAAATCCGTTGCAAGATTCTGCGCAAAATCCTACGCAAAATTTTGCACAAAATCTAGCGCAAAATCCTATGCAAGATAATAACCCACAATGCGTGCCTGTGATAAAAGATTTTTTTGTAAGCGTGGGAAATAGCATTTATTTCTACCTTGTCGCAGAAGAGCCAAAAGAGGCAAAAAACCTCATCGATTTTGGTAGAAATATCATCGCTCAAATCCCAAATGTATCAGGCGTAGTCCTGCGACAAGAGATTTTTAGCGTGGCTGGTGGTAGCAGTGTGGATATAAATATTAGCGGTGGGGATTTAGGCAGGCTAGCAGATGCGGCTTTGCAAACCCAAGAGATGATAAATGAAAAATTTCCCAATCTAAATGTCCGCATAGTCCCATCCCTTGCGGAAAATAACCGAGAGCTAAATCTCTATCCAAATCCATATTCGCTTAGCACAAATGGCTTAGATGTCGCTAGCTTTGGCAACATAGTCGAAGTTATCACAGAGGGCAAAAATCTAGGAAGTGTCCGCCTTGCAAATACGGATATTTTGGAGGGACATAGCGCAAATGCGGGGGATTATATAGAATTAGTGCTAAAAGGGAGCGAAGAAGAGCAAAATCGCTCACCTGAAGACATACTCTATGCCCAGATATACGCGCCAAGCGGACATATACTAATGCTAGGAAGCCTAAGTGAGGTCAAAAACGAGCTAGGGGTGGCTAGGATTAGACATTTTGAGCAAAAGCGCAATATTTTACTCATACTAAATCCCACAAACACGGCAAACACGGCAAAATCCCCACCGCTAGAAGAGCTACTAGAATCGATAAAATCTAGCATTATCACCCCTCTAAGCGCGGAATTTAGCGATTTAGACATAAGCCTAAGTGGCAGTGCAAATAAGCTAAGCAAGCTAAAAACTGAACTAGCGTTTGGATTTGGTTTGGCAGTGGTGATTACTTATTTGATTTTAAGCGCGCTTTATGGTAGCTTTTTTTATCCATTTTTTATTATTTTGTCCGTGCCTTTGGCGACAAGCGGAGGGCTTTTAGGACTTTTTGTCGTAGATAAACTAATCGCCCCGCAAAATCTAGATGTCCTCACAATGCTAGGATTTATAATCCTTGTAGGAAGCGTGGTAAATAACGCCATCTTAATCATCTATCAAGCCAGAATCAACTACAATGACTATCAAATGTCGTGGTGGGATAGCGTGTTTGATTCTACTAGCACGAGGCTTAGCCCGATATTTATGAGTATGCTTACAAGCGTGCTAGCCCTACTCCCCCTAGTCGTTTGGGCAGGGGCAGGTAGTGAAGTGTATCGCGGGCTTGGAGCGGTGCTTATCGGCGGGCTTATGGTGGGTGGGATAGTTAGCATATTTTTGATTCCAGCCTTATTGCTTAGCTTTCCACCAAAAAGTTTTCACATAAGCGATTTTGCAAAATCGCTAGCAAAAATTTTTGCTACAAAATCCAAACAATAAAAGGCAAATAAATGAGATTTTGCGTGTTTTTTAGCGTTGTTTTTATTGTATTTGCTAGCCGTGCAAATGCCCTAAATATGCAAGAAGCCATCGACAAAGCCATAGAATATTCAGCCAAAATCTCTGCCCAAGCTAGCACCACAAAAGCTGCCAAATATTACAAATATTCTACTTACGCAGGATTTTTGCCAAGCGTTAGCGGGGGCTACACTTTTAGCCACAATGCCCCAAGCCTTAGCCCCACTTACGCGCTAAATAGCCTAAATATCACGGCAAATATGAATGTGTTTCGCGGTTTTAGTGATTATCTAAATTTCGCAGAAGCTAGGCAAAATCTATCACGGCAAAATCTAGGGCTTAGCAGTGTCAAAGCAGATATTATCCTAGCCACCAAGCTAGCCTATATCAAAGTCTTGCAAAATCGCGCCCTGCTAGCCACAGCTAGAGAATCTGCGCGCTTGCTTGAAGAGCAACTAAAAAAGGCAAATTCTTTTTATCAGCAAGGGCTAAGGGCAAAAAATGAAGTCCTAACAATGCAGCTCCAGCTATCAAACGCACAAATCACCCTAGAATCTGCCAAAATGAACCTAACTTATGCCCTAGCAGAATTAAGCAATTTGCTAGGCATAGACACAAAAGATGAAGAAGTAAGCGAGATAGATTCCATAGAATTAAAAGAATACAACAAAGATGAGTTGCTAAACCTAGCACTGCACAACAACCCCGACTACCTAAGCCAAAAATCGCGCCTAGAATCCGCAAATATCGAATTTAGACGCGCTAAGGGGGCGTTTTTGCCACAAGTGGATTTGGTGGGCGTGAAGTATTGGTATATAGACGGGGCTGGGCAAGCAAGCGCAAACTACGGGCTACAAAGCCAAGTGCGCGTAAATATAAGCCTAAATTTGTTTAATGGACTAAAAGATGGATTTTCCTACCAAGTCAAGCGATATGATGTTTTATCCTCAAAATCCACTCTTAGCCAATACGAGCGCAATCTAGAAATAAGCCTGCAATCTTTATTGCGCGACTATCAAAACGCCAAACATCAATTCCAAATCGCCCAAGATTCCCTCCAAAAAGCAAAAGAAAACTACCAAATCATCAATAACCGCTACTTGCAAAATCTATCCACCTACACCGAGCTAATCAACGCCCAGCTACTTCTAACCACAATGCAAACGAGCATAAATCAAGCCAAATACAACCTAATCTCTATCCAATCCAACATCGAGCGACTAAGCAAACCATAATGCCTTTTGCCAATCCAAAATCTAAACGCAAATCCACATTACAAAAATGTAAAATATTTAGCTTATAATGCGTTTTTGATTCTGCCAAAATCCACAAAATCTATGCTAAAAACCTAACAATACGGATAAAACGGATAAAAAATGAATAACAACTTTGCTTTAATGATATTGTTTTTTTTTAGCTTTATGCTATCAGGCTGTGGGTTTGTGATTCCAAGCACGCATTATCTAAACGCCACTCAACAAAGTGATTTTGAAAGCAGGGATTGGCTATCTACCCCCATAGCCCTGCCTTATATCGAAGAATTGCAAGATGAAAACAAAAGTGGCGCACTGCTAGTGAGCGAGGGACGAGAGGCGATATTGCACCGCATAAGCCTAGCGCGAATGGCACGCTACTCCATCGAAATCCAAACTTACATTTACAAAAATGAGCTTGCCTCACGCGTGCTTATGCACGAAATCTATGAAGCCGCAAATCGTGGCGTAAAAGTAAAGATTTTAATCGATGATAATGGGCTAGATTCGGATTATTCTGATGTCATCGCGCTAAATCATCACCCAAATATACAAGTGCGGATTTTCAATCCCTACCGCAATAGAATCAAACTTTTTCGACTAGGGGAGATGATTTTCCGCTTTGATAAAATCAACCGCAGAATGCACAACAAACTTTTTATCGCGGATAATATGGCACTAATCATTGGCGGGAGAAATATCGCTGATAGCTATTTTGATTCTAGTGTGAATGTAAATTTTGCCGATACGGAGGCGTTTTTCATCGGCAAAATCGCACAAGATGCCAAAGAGAGTTTTAAGCAATATTGGCAATATCATCGCGCTATTCCTGTGGAGTTTTTGCCATCAAAACGCAAGATGAGAAAGTTTATGAAGCATTATCCATCTATCATCAAATCCCTAGAATCTGATGAGGAAAAATGGCAGCAATACTCTCAAGCCATCAATGAGGCGATTGAAGGCTACCAACAAAAAAATAATAAAATGTATTGGGGGGAGGCAAAACTAATCGCTGATGATGTAAAAAAAATCGATGAAAAAAACCCCACAAGCAAAATCTATGAAGAGCTAAAAGATATTTGGGAGGGGACAAATGATAGTATCTATATCTCATCAGCCTATCTTGTCCCGGGCAAAAGAGGGCTAAGCATAATGCAAGATTCCCTCCAAAATGGGCTAAATCTATTTGTGCTTACAAATTCTCTCTCAAGTATGGACGCTTTGCCTGTGTATGCGGGGTGGGAGCGATATAGGGACAATCTTGTGCGACTTGGAGCGCAAGTATATGAATACCGCAGGGGCGAAGACAAAGTCAAAATCCGTGGGCGCACCTCACGCGGTGCTAGCCTGCATAGCAAAGTGCTTGTCTTTGATAAACAAATCACTTGGATAGGTAGTTTTAATCTAGACCCGCGCTCAAGTGTGATAAATACCGAAATAATGGCGACTTTTGATAACAAAGAGTTTGCCACAGAAGCCACAAAACTAATCCATATCGATATGCAAAGGGCGTGGAGGCTAGAGCTAAGAGGTAGCAAAATCCACAAAAATGGCACAACAAAAGGTGGCAAAATATGGTGGTGTGCGCCTGAATATGTGGAGGATTTTGCAGATGATGGCAAGCAAATCTCTTTGATAGATGATGTGGTGCGCGAGGGTGGAGAGCTATGCTATAAGCGTTCGCCCGATACTAGCGTATTTTTGCGCTTGCTAAATGTATTTATGCGACTTTTGCCAGAAAATCAAATCTAGCAAATGCTAGCAAATATACTTAAAATCTAGCAAACTCTATCAAACGCATTATTTTGCCACACGCTATATTACCAAATGTGTTAAGTCGCTACGCATTATATCGCCATAAGATTTTAAGGCTACTTGCTTGCATTAGTGTTTTTGCGCGTAGCGATTTTGCGATAACTATTGAAGCGATAATAAGATTTTGGTGAAACGATAATAGGATTTTGGCTAGCATTTTGCCATATTTTTCGTGTTGTCCCTCGCTTATGTATTGTGTATAAAAATTTCAAATTTTCGTCGAAATTCAAAATCACTAATCGCGCTAGATTGTGTATCTTGCTCTTTTGGCACAAATGGATAATATCTCGCCCCACGCCCGATTAGTTGCGCTCCTTTTGTGGTGTCATTTATCGCGCCTTTATTAAGGCGGACAATGTCAAAAAGATTTAGCACATCCCAGCCCTCATTTAGCTTATCCACCGCAAAAATCGCGCGAATCTCATTATCTTTTGCCTCCAAACTATTTAGCAATATTTGCTGATTTTGTATGTCTTTGTCATTATTTGCGTTGATAATATGCGCAGGACTAAACAGCTCTTTTATCATAAAGCAAAGTTTTTGGCTTGTGATTTTTTGCGCTTCAAAAAACTCTCTTACCTGCCTAAAAAGCACGATTTCATCATCATCACTTTTGGAGAGATTTGCATACGATTCTATAAAATCCGCCACTTGTGTAGAATCTAGATTCTCTACAAACTCCAAAAACGCCTTTTCATTTGCCAAAGTTTGCTTAATGATTGCTTAATCATCTTGCTTTTATGCAAAATCACTATTGTCTTGCCACTGCGTGTCGCCCTATTAGACATTAGATGATTTGTGCGCGGATTTTGCCTTTGCAAGAGTTAGTGCTTTAAGGCTTTTGATTTGATATTGTCGCAAGGTTTTGCTTAGGTTGTTTGTGATATGGCTTGGGATTTGTATATCGTTGCCAAAATCTAGCACATTATCCTGCGCCATCATTGCGAGCGTTGCTATGCCACGCGTGGCAATCTATTTATTAGTTTTACAAAAAGTGTTTTTTTTGCATTTTATAGCGATAGATTACCACGCTTAACTAGCGTTTGCTCGCGTTGACGGAAGCAGAGTCATTGTCTGCGATGACGGAAGTTTCTTTGTAAGTTCTGCAATTTGACTATTGAGGGCTAGAAAGATTTTGCGCGGGAGTTACTCTCTCTCTCTCTCTCTCTCGTTATTGGCAGGCGTGGCATTATTTGTGGTTGTCATATTTTGGGTTAATGTGTCTTGGACTAATGCGATATGATTAGCAAAACCACACGCCAAAGCCACACTTACAAACGCTAATGCTTTATCGATTTTTATACCATACAAAACCATTTCAAAACCCCTTTTTGCACAATCTTTGCACAATCGTAACAAAAACTTTTTAGCGCATTTTAGATTCTTATAAATATGATTTTCTCATTATGTTTAGGATTTTAAAAAAATAAGATTCACAAGCAAAATACTAACAAATTGCAAAATCTTTATATTTAAATAAATATAAAATTACTACCGCATTATCAAAAAATTATCAAAAACACATTTATACTTTTACTTTACGCTTTTTACCATTTCTTAGCCATTTTTAGCTACAATTCAAAGATTTTAATGGCAAAGATTTTAATGCGCTTTAGATTTTGCATAAAAAACTGCAAATCCACGCCAAAAAGTTCAAAAAGCCAAAAAGATAAAAAAAGGCTCAAAAAAGCTCAAAAAAGCAAAAGGCTAAAAGTTAAAAACGCAAAAAAAACAAAACGCAAAAAGCCAAAACTAGGGCAAAAAAAAGCTAAAAAACTAAACAAGGCAAAAAACTAAAAACCCCAAAATTTACCAAAACCATAATCACAAAAATCACAAACCAATACAAAACCACGACACAACAAGGCTAAGCACAGATGGCAAGCACAGCACAAAACATTTCAAAACGACTTTTTTCTTTCTTTGGCGCATTACAAAAATCCAAAGACTTAACCGTCGTAGCCTTTTTGCTCTGCATTTTGTTTATCATCATTGTCCCGCTTCCCCCTGCGATTTTAGATTTTCTCATCACCATTTCGATTATGCTCTCAATCCTTATCATTTTCATCGCCCTATACATTACTAAGCCTACCGATTTTTCGGCATTTCCCACGCTTTTGCTTATCGTTACGCTATATCGCCTAGCCCTAAATGTCGCCACCACGCGAATGATACTCACAGAGGGCTACAAAGGACCAAATGCCGTTAGCGATATTATCGCAGCATTTGGGGAATTTACCATCGGGGGCAACTATGTCATCGGCACGATTATTTTTAGCATTTTGGTGCTTGTAAATCTGCTCGTGGTTACCAATGGCTCTACGCGTGTAACCGAAGTGCGTGCTAGGTTTGCCCTAGATGCGATGCCGGGCAAGCAAATGGCGATTGACGCGGATTTTAATAGCGGGCTTATAAGCGAAGATGAGGCAAAGGCTAGGCGGGCAGCATTGGCACAAGAGGCTGATTTTTATGGCTCTATGGATGGTGCTAGCAAGTTTGTCAAAGGCGATGCAATCGCTTCTATCATCATCACTATTATAAACATTATCGGCGGATTTCTTATCGGAGTTTTTCAGCAGGATTTAAGCATAGCAGAATCTGCTAGCACTTTTAGTATTTTGACTATTGGCGATGGATTAGTGGGGCAAATCCCAGCCCTAGTCATCGCCACAGCCACAGGCATAGTCGCTACGCGCACCGCCGTTAGCGAAAACACAAAAGAGAGTTTTGCGCAAAATCTTATTTCCCAGCTCACTTCCCAGTCAAAAACCCTAATCATCGTAGGCGCGATTTTGCTACTTTTTGCCTCTGTGCCCGGACTTCCTACTTTGTCGCTTATGTTTGTGGGATTGCTTATGCTATTTATCGCGTGGATGCTCTCTCGCGAGGACAAAAGAAGCCTTTTTTCTATCCTCATAGATTGGATAAATAAGCGATTTAATATGAATATTGCTTTGCCAGATTTTGAAGAAGAACAGCAAAAAGAGATAGCCCACTCTCCCCCTCCAAAAGAGGAAAAATCCCCAGAAGAAATCAAAAAAGAAGAAGAGCGAAATCTAAATGACGCGCTAAAAATCGACTTTTTAGAACTAGGGCTAGGATATGAGCTTATCGGGTTAGCAGACCAAAAGCAAGGTGGTGTGCTTATCGAGCGGGTGCGCTCTGTGCGCAAAAATCTTGCGTCAAATTTTGGATTTTTGATGCCACAAGTGAGAATCCGCGACAATTTGCATTTGCCACCTCAAAACTACGAAATCAAGCTAAAAGGCGTAGTCATCGGCGAAGGCTCGGTGATGCCGCATAAATTTTTGGCAATGGATACGGGCATTGTCGGCAAAAAAATCGATGGCATAGAGACAAAAGAGCCTGCATTTGGTATGAATGCGCTATGGATAGAGCCAAAAGACAAAGAAGACGCGCTAATGAGCGGATACACGACAATCGACCCTAGCACGGTCGTATCCACGCATATAGGCGAGCTAGTCAAGCGACACGCAGAGGAGTTTATCACGCGCGATGCAGTCAAAGAAATCCTAGATAGAATGGCTAGCGACTATCCAGCCCTAATCGAAGAAGCACGCAAAATCCCCGCGATGATTCGCTCCGTGCTACAAAAGCTACTATCCGAGCAAGTGCCAATACGCGATATGCTAACTATCCTAGAAACGATTGTAGATAAGCAAAATATGGATATTGATTTTGTAGTAGAAAATGTCCGCTCCAAGCTTGCACGCGTAATCACACACACTTTTGCCGCTGAAGATGGTAGCCTAAAGATTCTCACTTTTGCTCCAATTGATGAAGAGTATCTAACCTCCAAAATCCGTATGGACACAGATTTTGGGCTTATCTTAGAGCTAAGCACGGGCGATACGCAAAAGCTACTAGAAGAGTGCGAAAGCAAAATAGGCGAGCTAAGAGCAAAAAATATCTCGCACTTTGTCATCATAGCAGGACCCAAGCTCCGCCGTCCGCTATATTACAAACTGCGTGAATTGCGCATAGATGTAACACTGCTTAGTTCAGCAGAAATCGACATAAACTCCAAATATGAATTTGTAGGAATCATAGAGCCAAATTTTAGAAGCATACAAAAAACGACATAAATCTAGCTCTGCAAAATCCCACAAAATCTAAACAAAATCTAACACCAAAAAAGGAACAAAATGCAAGTCTTTCATCTCTCACACACCGATTTAGACGGCTATGGCTGCCAATACATCGCAAACAAAGTGTTTGATAATATCACATTTTTTAACTCAAACTACGGCAAAGAAGTAACCACCCGCTTGCAACATATCTGCACCAAAATCGACTCCCAACTAGCACAGGGCGACATATCTAGCACGCTTAGCCTGCTAGAGTCAAAGTTTCGCGCCAAAATCACCGACAAATCTAGCGACAAACGCACCAAAGATTCTACCAAATCTACCCAACCAAATGACGCAAAATCCACAAAATCTAATAAAAAAGAATTTTTGATTCTTATCACGGATTTAAACCTAACCCTAAGCGAAGCAAAATGGCTAAATGACAAAATCGCCTCATATCAAGCAAATGGACACTCCGTGCAAGCCCTACTGCTAGACCACCATATCAGCGGGGAAGAATGCGCTAAAATCTATGAATGGTATCACCTCGATGATACGCGCTGTGCTAGCAAAATCACTTATGAGACATTGCCAAATATGTTTTTAGATTCTGGTGTGATTTTGGATTCTAGCGCGTCTTTAGACAATGCAAAAAACGCAAAAAATGCCAAAAAAAGAGAAAATCTAACCGCCTTAAAAGATTTTGTAGAAATGATAAATGCGGTGGATATTTGGCTAGAAGATGGGGAGTATTTTGAGTTTGGCAAAGTCGCGCTTGGTATGATAGCCCTAAGCAATGAGCTAAATCGCTTTATGTTTGATGAGCCTCATAGGGCGTATAAATTCGCGCTTTTGGATTTTGCGTTTGAGTATCTGCCAAAAGGCGCGGTAGAGTTTGATAATGCGGTTTTTATGCTAAAAAAGCTAGCGTTAAATGGAGAGCCACAAAAAGAAACGATGGATAGTATCTGCTCGCGCAAACAATGTGAATTGCTAGAGGGTATGAAAGATAAATGCACGATTTTTTATGGCGATAAAAAAGGGTTTTTGAGCTATGGTATGGGCGGGATTAGCGTGCTTGCAAATCGCTTTTTGCGACAAAATAGCGACTATGATTTTTATATGGATATAAATATGCGCGGGCTTATTAGCCTGCGTGCAAATGGAGAATGTGATGTAAGCGAGCTAAGCAAAGAAGCGTTTAATGGCGGAGGGCACAAAAACGCCGCAGGTGGCAAGCTGGATAATTTTAAAGAGAGTTTTGCCTACGAAGATATAAAATCCCAAGTCCAAAACGCATTGCAACAAAACTCTTAAATACGCCAAATATTTTTTAAATGCCAAAATCTTTTCAATGCTAAAAACACTTAGAATGCGTAAAATCACTGAATATTGCGTCTTTTAAATAGCATAAAATCTAGCAAGCTTTCGCACACCTACAATGCGAGATAGAAACAAAAAAAAGCAAGATAAAAGCAAGATAAAAAGTAAAATCTAAAAAGAGTCAAAAACCAAACGAAGTTTTTTTGACAAAAAGTTTTTCAAAAACCCCAAAATCTAACGCTATAAATAAGCCCTACCACCGATACCCTAGCGAAGCCGTGTAGATATATAGCCCGCCAAGCCCCCCGCTATGATACATTGAGCTCATTGAGGCTTTGTATGTCCAGCTACCTGCTAGCCCAAAGTCAAATCCCTTAAAATTCCTCTTTAACCCCACGCCTACCATATATCCATCGCTATCGGGTATGCCGATTTTATCCTGTGGGCTAGGGGCTGCATCATACGCCACAGAGCCCATAAGGCGATTTTTTTTGCCTAGATATGTAGCCCCTAGTCGAAAGGTATTGGTATCCCTCCACCCCGCACCCATATTGCTTACCACACCAAAATCCGCTATGCTTACCATATCTTTTAGTGTCGCCCCGCCTTGCGTCTCCCATACATCGCGGTAGCTTACTATCCCATTTAGCCCCTCATATTTTGCGTTTTCAAAATCTGGCGTTACTCTAAATTTCCACCCCCTACTCCAAAATGTCCGCTCATACACCCCCTCTAGCCTCACTCGTTTGGCAAAAAACTCTTGTGCGTAAGCCACAGTTAGGATTTCAGGCATTTGCACTTCGATTTTTAGCGGAGCGGTGGTAAGCACATTGCCCATAGCACCGCCTACATAAGTCGTGGCTTTTACCTCGCCACTCATATCAAATTTTACAGGGGAGTTATACACCACGCTAAACATACCACTATCCACCACACGCATAGATACAGCCAAGCGATACCCTACGGACAAATCGCTTCCCTCGCTTTTTTGATAGACTTTGGAAGTGCCATAGAGGTTTGTGGTTTCGCTTTTTACCGTGCTCATTAGCGCACCCCAATTCACGCATTCTACCCTATCGCCCGTGCAACCATCTACTCGTAGTTTTATTCCCCCAAACGCATCTGCTAACGCCTGCACAAAACTAGAACTCAATAAACTTCCTACAACGCCATCTCGTATAGATTTTGGGATAAGAATATCTAGCGATTCTGGGTGTTTGGCTAGATTTACGATTTGGTCGGTGGTAAGTGAGATGCCTTTGCCATCTTTATCTAGCGGGACATACACGACATTGTTAAATTTCCCCATAGCATACATTCCGCGCGCTCCAAACCCTATGCTAAATCTATCTGCCACCGTCCAAGATATGCTAGGGGATGCTTCAACCATCATTATAAACACATCTTGTAAAAACTCCCCTCCTTTGCCCGCCCACTCCATCGCTAGCCCCGAGCTAGCTACGAAGCTAAAACCTAGTGTGATTCCGTGATTTGTCCTTGTTTTGTAAAAAAATTTGGGCAGGATAAAATTTGTATCGCCTGTGCTACCTGTGATGATTTGAGAATCCGCTGGGGTATGGTCTAAAATAATTTCTTTTTGTAAATCTTGCAATCCTAGCCCGGGAAAAACTTTTCCCATAGTATCAATAAGTCCTTTTATGCCTTCATCAAACTGCAAAGTGGTCTTTGAATAAAGCCCCTGATTTGTCGTAGGCACATCAAAGCTAAATCCCGGAATCCGTATAAGTGAAGTAGCTAGCTCAAACTCACTTTTATTCTCCCCCCAATCGTTTTTAAACCCCATATTCGCGGGATTATAATAGCTCGCATCAGCACCGCGCGCACCCGCGATATATGTCGAGCTAAGCGCAGTGGCATTTAGGCTTTGCTCTTGGATTTTAAACCCATTTGCTAGCCCAAATCCACCACCAAAAAACGCGCTAAAAACAAGCGTATTTAGCCCAAACAGCGAAATATAAAAACCTGCCCTAAATCTCATAAAGCTCCTAAATATCACACAAATAAATTCACTAAATACAATCATTTTAAACATTGTTTAAGCATTTTTCAAAGATTATTTATCATTACTCAAACATTATTTAAGCATTATTTAAACATTATTAAACACAGCAATTTCAAGTCCAATCTATTATAACGACCAAATCTAAATCGACTATTTTTAGCGTCTAGATATTTTGCGTTGCTTAACGCTTACTAAACTTCCGCTAAAAATATCCACTAAAAACACCTACTAAAAAATATTTACTAAAAACGCCCACTCAACGCCCACACGCCCACTAAAAATACCCACTAAATACCCACTCAACGCCTATACGCCCACTAAAAACCGCTAAAAAATATTCATAAAACACCCACTCAATATGACAAGAAATTTTGATTTTGTCATTGCTAGATTTTGCATTGCCGTTATTGCTAGTTTTTGCATTGCCGTCATTGCTAGAATCTAGGCTTTTGTAAAAAAAGGCTAAAATCGTAGCAATCCACTCTCTCATCGTCATTACGAGCGTTTTAGAATCTGTTTTTAAAAACATATTCTAACGCGTGGCAATCCACACCGCAATCGTCATTCCCACGCATTAGATTTTGCGTTTTAACAAAATCTAATGCGTGGCAATCTATCCGCTTGTCATACGACAAACATTCCGTCATTGCGAGCGTTGCAACGCAACGCGTGGCAATCTATGCTTTTTATCATATTTTAGATTTTCCTTTGTCATTACTTAAAACCCAAGCACAATATCTAAAAACCTCAAAAACTAACATTTTTTAATCAAACCTGCCCAAACCATAATCCACAAAAATCATAAAAACACCCCCCAAAAAAACCTCTAAAATCCTATAATCAAAAAAAGCAAAAAAACGCCAAAAAATACCAAACCCCACCAAAATCCACATAAAAAATCCCAAAAAACTCACAAAATCCACCCAAAAATGCAAAATTTTAAATCCCCATAACCCCGCACACTACGCCACTCCAAAGCCTAGACCCCTTACAAACTAGCTATTTCAGTATATTTTAAGCTACACAAAGCTATAATACTCCCTGCCAAACGAGAGTTGCGAAGAGCCTGTTTGAGTATGACCTGATTTTACAAGGGACTAAAACCCAAATGAGCTGCCAAATGAGCTGCCAAATGTTTGAGTATGACCTGATTTTACAAGGGACTAAAACAAAGCAAGTATGATTAACTTGCAATGCTGGGTTTGAGTATGACCTGATTTTACAAGGGACTAAAACGCTCAAGCACTAGGATAGCAGAGTGGTTAGGTTTGAGTATGACCTGATTTTACAAGGGACTAAAACATGGTGTAATCCTCTAACATTTCCAAAATAGTTTGAGTATGACCTGATTTTACAAGGGACTAAAACCTATCAGCCGCTTGCTTTTCCAGTGCCCATGTTTGAGTATGACCTGATTTTACAAGGGACTAAAACCATCTTGTCGGTATTTCATTAGTTGCGCAGGGTTTGAGTATGACCTGATTTTACAAGGGACTAAAACTCAATGATTGCGTTCACATCATCGTTTATGAGTTTGAGTATGACCTGATTTTACAAGGGACTAAAACTTAGCTAAAAAATGCTTAGGCAAAAATTTTTAGTTTGAGTATGACCTGATTTTACAAGGGACTAAAACGCAATCGTGGCACACCTTTTTTTACTTTGTGTTTGAGTATGACCTGATTTTACAAGGGACTAAAACTCATCACACATAGCCCTGAAGAGTGCATAAGTTTGAGTATGACCTGATTTTACAAGGGACTAAAACACGCCGAAGAAGATAACATCACTTATGCAAGTTTGAGTATGACCTGATTTTACAAGGGACTAAAACTTTTTGTAAAAATATCACAAATGTGCATATGTTTGAGTATGACCTGATTTTACAAGGGACTAAAACAAGTAGGCTTTTAATACTCTGCCTAAGAAGGTTTGAGTATGACCTGATTTTACAAGGGACTAAAACATTCTTAACATCTCCCACTACAACTTCATTGTTTGAGTATGACCTGATTTTACAAGGGACTAAAACTAACCCCACACAAAGAAACGCAAATGAGAGACCCAAACGAACAGGAAGTGAAAAAACTACAAGAGAATTTTAAGAAGTCTTTTGAGTTGATGGCTGAGTATAGCGCATTGGAAATGCAAAGATGCAAGGAATTAGGCATAAAAGAGCCACCTTGTTTTGATATAACAAGTGGGGATATGTCCTCTTTTGATAAGTATTGGGGGGATAGGCTTATGTTTTATGCTAATAGCAAGACGCTTAATGGCAACAGGTTGCATTATCTCACAGAACAAAGAAAGCTAACTAAGGAAGCAGTGGGGAAAATACCGCCTACGCTATTCTTTTTAGGCAAAATGATACAATTTTGGTGGCAAACTTTTTATCTGTTTTTCTTAATGCTAGTGTGGGTTGAGCCTATCACAATAAAGGCAAATCAACCCTATCGTGTGCGTATGCTTGCAAAGCTAAGGTTTGCTTATAGGATAGCCAAATCGGCTAATGTATCTTTTTTAAGTGAATTGCTTGATTTTAATGAGATTGCTTTGACAAAGACTGATTATTGGGCTAGTGAGTATTTAGAGAAACACCCAAATGCTACAAAGCTACCATTATTTTTGCGCTTGCGATATGGGGTTTTGTTTAACCTGCATAAGTGGCACAAAAACGCAGAAAGGCTTGTATGGCATAGGCGTATAGAAACTAATCAAGCAAGAAAAAACCTTGATGATGCAAGAAAAGGTGGGATTTAGGAGTTTTGGGGCTTTTGAGACTTTTAGATGTGTGTAAAATATCTCAAATATTGAATCAAAATAGAGATATTTCGCTTCGTGCTTCGCTCAATATGACAAAGAAAATAGATTGCCACGCTCGTTTCACTCGCTCGCAATGACGGCGTAAGTGTGGATTGCCACGCAAAAATTCACTTACGCTCATTTTTGCTCGCAATGACAGAGATATTTCGCTTCGCTCAATATGACAACAACATAAAACAAAGGATATAAAAATGAATACTCAAAACTTAAGTCAAAAATTAGCAAATGTGCTGGAATTTGGTAATGATATACAAATCCCCGAGTATATCACGCACAATCTCTCTAAAACATTGCGACAATATCAAATCCAAGCCTTAAAGCACTATCTCTTGCAAAGGCAAAATCCGCGCACAAATCATTTAATGTTTAATATGGCGACAGGCAGTGGCAAGACGCTCATAATGGCTGCGCTAATGCTAGAATGCTACAAGCAAGGGTATAGAAACTTTGTCTTTTTTGTCAATAGCACAAATATTTTGGAGAAAACAAAGAGCAACTTTTGCGATGAGAGAAGTGAGAAATATCTCTTTGCGCGTGAGATTGTCATAGAAAATCAAAAGGTTGAAATAAATGCGGTTGAGAGTTTGGGCGAGTGCAAAGAAAATGCGATAAATGTGTATTTTAACACGATTCAAGGGCTGTATAATCTTTTTACGCAAGAGAGAGAAAACGCGCTATCGTTGCAGGATTTGGCGCACCAAAAAATCGTGCTTTTAGCCGATGAGGCACACCACCTAAACGCAAACACAAAAAGCGATGAAAATGAAAAAGGCTGGGAGGGAATCGTGCAAAAAGCATTTAGCGCAAATGCGGAAAATTTGCTTTTAGAATTTAGCGCGACAATCCCAAAGTTTGAATCCGTGCTAGAAAAATACAGCGATAAAATCGTGTATGAATACGCTTTGAAACAATTTCATAATGATGGATTTAGCAAAAAAATCTACTTGCTAAAATACAATGGATTAGAGATTGGCGAGCGGTTTTTGGGGAGTGTGATTCTTAATATTTATCGAATGCTTTTAGCGCAAAAACAGGGGATTTTCTTAAAACCTGTGATTTTGTATAAAAGTAAGACTATTAACGAATCTTTGGCAAATGAAAAGGCGTTTTTGGAGTTTGTAGAGAATCTAGATTCTACACAAGTGGCGGATTTTATAAAATCGTATGCAAATCTCTCCAAAAGTGATGATGATGAAATCGTGCTTTTTAGGCAGGTAAGAGAGTTTTTTGAAGCGCAAAAAATCACAAGCCAAAATCTTTGCTTTATGATAAAAGAGCTGTTTAGTCCTGCGCACATTATCAACGCAAATAATGACAAAGACATACAAAATCAGCAAATGTTGCTAAATAGTTTGGAGTCAAAAGATAATGAGATTCGCGCGATTTTTGCGGTGGATAAACTAAATGAGGGCTGGGATGTGCTAAATCTTTTTGACATTGTCCGCCTTAATAAAGGCGCGATAATCCCCACCACAAAGCACACAAAAGCACATTATAAAAAGGCATTGTTTTTTTGATTCCCACATTACATTTTCCACATCTCCACATCTCCACATTTTCACATAGACTTTCGCTGTTTTTTACTTATTTTCGCTGATTCTCGCCCATAGATTCTCATTCTAGGATTTTTTACTTAGTTTTTTATTTTTGCATATTTTTTGGATTACTTTTGGCATACTTGTTGCTTTTGACTTGCTAGCAAATTTCTCTCAAAAAGGACGAAAATGTTACGGTCATTGTGGTCAGGCGTAAGCGGTATGCAGGCTCATCAAATCGCACTTGATGTAGAATCTAATAACATAGCAAATGTCAATACGGTAGGTTTCAAATACTCTAGGGCTTCGTTTGTAGATATGCTATCTCAGACAAAGCTAATCGCCACTTCGCCATACAAAACGGGGCGAGGCGGGCAAAACGACTTCTCTGTCGGGCTTGGCGTGAGTATCAATGCGACAACAAAGGTATTTTCACAAGGTAGCACGCAAAATACCGATGTCAAAACAGATATTGCCATTGAGGGCGAGGGCTTTTTTGTCATTTCGCCAGATAGGGGTATCACGCTAAATTATACGCGTGATGGAAGTTTCCTCTTTGACGCAGATGGCAATCTAGTTACCACAGGTGGCTATGTCGTGCAAGGGTGGCTAAAGGGCGATTTGAAAAATGCTTCTAAAATGAGTGAGCAAGAGTTTTTCCAAATCGATAGCACAGGACCGATACGAAATATCCAAATTGACCCAAATATGGTTATGCCCGCTCGCGCTTCGGCAAATATCAAACTTCGTGCAAATCTAAACGCAGGCAGACATGTCGATCAAAATGCTAATATTTACGCGCTAGATTCTACCACTAGCACGCCTGCTGATGGCGTATATCCGCTGTATGATTCTGCGGGCAATCGCACTCAATCCCAAGAAGATATGGGAGCGTTGTTTAACCAAGATGGCGATGCGTTTGGGCTCACAGAAAATCAAGGCATTTGGGTAAGCTACAAAACCTCCACGCTTGTAAATAGCCTAATAGATACCAATGAAGTAAGCACCGTGTCGATAAATGGCAAAAAAGTATCTTTTAGAAACGATTCTGCGATGAGCGGAATCTCTACGCTTACTTCTGCGATAAATGCGATAAATGCTATCACAGAAAAAACAGGTATCGAAGCCTACCCAGAGGGCAAAATGCTAAAAATCATCAACCGAAATGAAATGGACGGCGATGAAAAAACCAAAAATATCTTTATCACCGTTAGTGGCACGGGGGCGTTTGCAAACCTCGTAGAAGGCGATGCAGATATTACCTCCTTCCGTTATCGCTATACCAAGTCTGAAACGCCAGATTCTACCACAGGGCAGTTTAGGACGACTGAAGAGCTACGCAGATTGCTCCAATATGATGCCAATATGATAAAGTATCCCGATGTAGAATACGCCGATAGCACCGCTTCTGTATCCGTCATCGTAAATGAATATGGTATGTTTGAAATGCAAAATAAAGCTGTTGAGGACGATGAAGATGATGAGACAAATCGCAATATGTCGATTTTTGTGTCCTCTTATGGAAGCGACCAGATTTCTACCAATGTGCTATTTAAAAACACGATGCGTGGGCTAAACACCGCAGCACTTATCGAGGGCGGGGCAGCGGTTTCTACGACTAGGATTAGCCACGCTACGCACGCTACGACTATCGAGCTATATGACTCCATAGGCTCAAAGCATACAATTAGGTTTGAATTTGTCAAAACAGGGCAGGCAGAATGGAGCTTTAGGGCTATCGTGCCAGAGCCCGGCGTGCTTTATGGCTCTTCGCCTATCCGTCCAAATATCTTTGAGGGTGGGCGACTTAGGTTTAACAAAGACGGAAGTCTAGCAGGTATGAATCCACCGATTATCCAATTTGACCCCAAAAACGGCTCTATCGCCCCACAACGACTAAGCCTAAGTTTTGGCGCGACAGGTGGATTTGGCGGATTGACAAGCGTGGATAAAGTCTCTGAGACCTATGCTATCGAGCAAGATGGCTATGGTGCGGGGGATTTGGTAGATGTGAGGTTTGACCAAGTGGGCGCACTTTTGGGTTCATTTAGCAACGGACGCACAATCGCGCTTGCCAAAGTCGCCCTAGCCACATTTGCAAACAACGCAGGCTTGCAAGCAGAGGGTGGGAATGTATTTTCCACCACAGGCAACTCTGGGCAAGCAATGATAGGCGCGGCAAATACAGGGCGCAGAGGTGGCGTGGCAGGCTCTAAGCTAGAGATGAGTAATGTGGATTTGTCTCGCTCGCTTACACAGCTAATCGTTGTCCAGCGTGGATTTCAAGCCAACTCAAAAGCCGTAACGACTTCTGACCAGATTTTAAATACCCTGCTAAATCTAAAACAATAATTTGGTGGTTTTATAAAGTTTTTTAGAGATTAGCGCAGATTTTGTTGTTGCGTGGTAGGTTTTTGGGGGTTTGGATTTTGGGATTTTGTGTGATTTTGGAGGGTTAGATAGGGTGGATTTTGTAAAAATTGGGTTTTTGTAAAAGTTGATTTTGTTGATTTTGTAAAAAGTGGATTTTGCATAAAATCTGCTTGCTAATTTATGCTGTTTTTATGTGTTTGTTGAATTTTCACACAAGGCAAAATTATTTACTATTTTTGCCTTACTTAGGTTTCTGTCTTACTTAGACCTCTTGTGTTGAAATTTTTTCACAGAATCCAAAAATATCTAAAAATTTTAATAGCGGATTTTGACATAAGCAAATTGGAATGTCAAAATCCGCTATACTAAAATCATTCACACACCTTTTGCAGTGCCAAACCTAGCTGATATTCATAGGTTTTTGCTAATTAGCTTTTTATAAATTCGCACATTGATTTACGCTCAAAACTATTGCCCAAATTCCCCAAAAAGTGCTAAGATTTGCCTGCTTTATGTCGCAATAGATTTTAAAGTAAAGCGGGAAAAGTGTTTGCAATTTTTCAAAAATTCATTTGTGGCGTAGTGTTGCGAAATCTTTTAAGCGCGCTAAAAATCCATCAGGTTTTTGATAGAGAAGTCTCTGTCATCGGCAATGTCAGCCTCTCACTATTTTTGGCATTTGCGATGATGAGTATAAATCTTTGGGAGCTAGTGGCGTTAGCCTTGCCTATGCTTGTGATTTTGTCTATACAATCGATTGCTATGGCGTTGTATGCGATATTTGTTACATTTAGATTTTGCGGGAGGGACTATGATGCGGCGGTTTTGGCAGCAGGGCATTGTGGATTTGGGCTTGGGGCTACACCTACGGCTATGGTAAATATGCAGACCGTTACTTCGCACTATGGGGCTAGCCATATCGCTTTTATCATCGTGCCTTTGACAGGTGCTTTTTTCATCGACATTATCAACGCTATCGTGATACAAGGCACACTTAGCGCGTTTATCAGTGGGTAGATTTTGCGCAATCTCAATCGCATTACACTAACTTGGATTTGTGATAATTGGGATAATCTAGCACTTTATGCAGAATCTATTTTTTGATAGATTTTGCATTTTTGCTTGTTTTTTTGTTTGATTGCAAATTGTTATGTTAAATCTCATTGGTATTTATATATTTGAGGATAATTTTATATATTGATTTTTTCAAATACAAATTATTCGCGCAAAATTTTTTAAATAAATTTAAAATAAAATTTAAATTATTTTCAAATTCTAAATATTCTTTATAATAGAGTTTATAATTTTTAGTATTTAAAATATTTTTTATTTCTTCGTTTATAGTTTTGATTCTAAATGTATTTGAAATAAGTTTAATTTTCAAATCGTCCAATAAAGTCGATAAATATTTTCTACACATTAAAAAAGAAGGCTTTTTATTAAATTTAATTTCTTTACAGATATACTTAAATAATCTATAAAATACTAATCCTATTAAATCCGCTTCCATTTTCTCGTATTCTTTTTTCAAATCCATATTTGAATTTCTTATATGAGTAATAGGCAAATTAAGTTCTTTAATCTTTCTATTAATTAAAATAGAATTAACTATAGCCCAATTAAAATCGCTTCTTCGATTATATTTGCCATTGTCTGGCGTAAAATTTTCAATTTTTAAAAGTTCTGGATTATGAATAATGGTATTCCCTCCTCTATATAAAGTATAGTTTCCTATTTCTCCTATTGAGTTAATATTTACTTCTATATTTCTTGTGGAAGAATAACCGCTTTTAAGGTTGTTTATAAAATTATTTATAGTAATATTAAAATTAAAAAACGGATATTCCAAAAAATCAAAATTCTTTGAAGAAATATCATAATAATATTCTTGCTTATATGTATCCAAATAATCGCGTATATTTTTTGTTTTACCATCAATTTTTATTTTAAAATATAAATCTAAAAGTTGAGTTCTTATCATAGAAAAAAACGGCAAAGGAGGTTCTCCGCAATTACCGCATACAAACGCGTCAATATTTTTATCGTTATATTTAGCAATATAATGCAAATAATTTATATCATAAGGTTTATTTTTATATAATCCGTAAAATACGCTATCGTCATCGATAACCCAACTTACAAAATTATTTCCATATTTTTTCATTCCCTCTTTATAAATAAATCTTTGCAAATATGTTCGATTTTTAGAGATTGAATATTTATTTTTAAGCCACTTTACTTTTATTTTGAAATTATATTTACTTATTATATCATTGAATATTTTAGGCTTTATTGCTTGAGACGAAGTTATTATGCAAATAAAAAAATCTTTTAAGTATAAAGAATCTTTTAAAACATTTTTAGAGAAAGAAAAAAGTATATCGTCAAGATTTTTATAGTCAAAACATATAAAACCCAAGATAAGATTAACTTTGCTCAAATTATTTGGCATTTTATTTATTTTGTTTTTAATTTCAATTTTATTTTTATCATTATCTGGTTTATAATTAAATAAAGTTTTAGCCCTTTCCAAAGATTTTGATTTGATTTTTTTATCGAATAAATGAGAATATTTGCGGTAAAATAGATTAAGTCCTTGAAATTTGCTGTCTTTATTTGTGGTAACTCTATTTATTTTATTATCGTAAAAATAATTAATCAAAGTTTCTTTTATAAATAATGTTTTTATATTCTTATTGCATTCTATAAATTCTACATATCTCATTATTAAATCTCTATCGGTAGCGCTTTTCATACTTTCGTCAAAACAGCCTATGGATAAAAATACCCATAGATTTATAAACAAGTTGCTTCCTTGTATATGAGGATTTTTAATAAATATATTTTCTTTGGTAATGGTTTGTTCGTTAGGATACAATTTTTTTATGCCGTTATCATTTATAAAGTTAATCCCGCAAGCTACCAAGCCTATAATATATTTCTCGTTTATATTTATAGCATTTATACATTTTTCCAAATAAGAATTTTCCCATTCATCGTCATCGTCCAAAAAAGCGAGATAATGAAAATAAACATTATCTAAATTTTTTAAATCTATGCAGGATAAAGCCGCACTATTCCAAGCTCCAGTGCCAGAATGGAATTTAGTTCGATAGTTTTTAATAATCTTTGTTGGAAATTTTTTCCCAATATTTATCCGTTTTCTAATGGCTTTTAAGTTGTTGTTAATGATATTATATTGAGTTTTATCTTTATTGTCGTCTACTATGATTACATTAACATTTTTTGAATATGTTTGATTATATACGCTTTTTAAAGCTCTATTAAATAATAAATCGGTTCTGTTATTACTCGTTGCAATTATAACCGTAATTTTTAACATCTTTTCTTCCTATACGAAAACGATTATTCAGTTCGCCTTTTATTGATAAGCAATATTCATATCCATGGTTTTTGCAAAATTTATATAAATCATTATCGCTCTTTCCTTCGGGATAGACAAATATTGAAATTTTATCGTTAATAATTTTTTCTAAAATATTTTTGGATTCCATTATTTCAATATCGCTATCTTCTTTGTGGAAAGTTAAATCTCTATGAGTAATTCCATGCGAACAGATTGTGGCAATTTCGGATAATTCTTGTATATCTTTATTGTCTAAAAAATCTAAAGATAAATCGATAGAAAATGCATTATAAAAATCTAATAAAATATTCGAAGGTTGTTTAATATAATGTTTTTTAAATATCTGAATATTAGCATATAAATTATTACTCGGCATTTTAAGATTAAAAAATTTAAAGGCTTCTTCTAATCTTTTAGATTGAACAAGATAATAAATTGCGTCCATTCCGCTGAATTTATGATAAATTGAATCCCCGACATTTATTGCAAAAAGAAGCGATTGTTTTTTGATATTGTAAGATTTAACTAAATCTTTAGCCGCCCATAAATGCTCTTTAAATCCATCGTCAAAACTTAAGCAAAAATATTTATTTGGATTTTCTATACATTCTTTAATATTTCCAAATTCAAATCCTTTTCCCAAATAAAATTCTATAATACTTTTTAACTTTTCATAAGTTATAATCATATTTCTATCAAAATATAAAGGATTTATTTTTTGTTCCTCATTATATAAAATTCTATGTATCATTAAAATATTAGTATTTTCTTCTTCTCGAATTCTTTTATTTGAACGCAAAACCTCTTCTAAAAATTCGGGTTTATATCCGTTTTTTGTAGAATGCTTAACAATTCCAGACAAATCTTTAGGCAAACATTTACCGCCAAAACATAAATTATCGTCTTTATTATATATAGCCGTATGAGTTTTAGTAATTCTTGGGTCTTTAAGCCAAAGTTCTCTAACGGAATTATAATCCGCTCCAAAAGTTTCGCATATTTTATAAAACTCGTTACAAAATATTATTTTAGTAGCGAAAAAAGAATTTTCCATATATTTGCATATTTCGGCATTTAAACTTGTCGTTTGTATATATTCCTTTACCGGTCCCGCAATTTTAGAAAATATATCGACAATTTCGGCGGTATCTTTTATATCGCCTCCAAAAATAAAATACGGAGTTTTAATAACTTCTTTATTGAAATCGTAAGGATATGGCAAATCATAAGTCGATTCGCCGATATATTCTGGACTAAACACAATTCGTAAATGAAGATATTTTTTTGATAAAATATTTGTAGTGTTTGGCGGAATAGTGGATTTTATTAACACGAGAGTTTGTTTTCTAATATTTGCCAATACATTTTCTACAAAACTAATATCTACGCTTCCATCGTCTTTACTTGGAGTTGGCACGCAAACCACAACCAAATCCGCGCTATTTAAAATATTGCAATCTCTTTTTACAAAATCATATCGCTCTTGAATCTCTTTAGAATTGTCATATACGAATACTTGATAATGTTCGTAAGTTTTAAAAAATTCATAAAACGCCTTTCCTACATATCCATAACCAGCTATACAAATTTTCATTTTTACTACTCCTTAGAATAGAATATTATTTATTTTTTACCAAATCGAATATCATAAAATCCGAATTTATTATTTTATAATGATTGGCTTTAAAATCTCCGCTTTGAATTATATTTTTTATTTTCAAATTATATCTTTTAAATAAATCTTCATAAAATCCCAAAGGTCTATGAATATCCTCTCTTTTTCTACCGCTACTAAATATTTGTTTATTAAACGAACGAGCGGAACTATAATAAAATTTTTTATCGTCTATTAAACGATTTTGTATATTTGAAACGGAGTTATTAAATAACGGATTGCATATAACTATCAGTATATGTTCTTTACTCAAACCGCATAAATCTTGCATAATTCCGTCTATTATTTTTAATCTTTCTTTTTCATTTTTAGCCAAAGGATGACATAACACAAGAGAACAAAGAACGGAATCGAACTTTTTATTTTCATTTATTAACTTTTCTATATCCTTATGATTACTGCTACAATATTCTATCTTGTTATAATTTTCTTTATATTTTTTAACGATATTGTCGTCAATATCATAAGCATAAACTTTTCTTTTCAATATTTTTTGTATATTGGCGGATATTTTTCCCGCTCCGCTTCCATAGTCAAATATAGTTTTAATATCTTTTCGATTTTTATAAAATTCTATTATTAGATTTCTTTGAACGACAAATTTTCCAATATTATTCTTAAAAGAACGGAATTCTTCTTTAAGCGAACGGACATTTAAAAAATTCTCTAACGGTTCAAAATTTTCCTTATCTTTTAGAGGAGTTAAATATTCTCTAGTATCGGCTATTTCATTCAAATGATATTGTAATTTATATATGGCGAATATTTTTCTACACATGCTCTCAAAATTTTCATCAGTAAATGGCATCATACTAGAACCTATATCGCATATAAACAATTTGCCATCGCTATTGCATAATAAATTTTTAGGATGCATATTCGTATGAACTACTCCAGCAAAATAATATTGAGTAAGCAATTCTTGATAATCTTCTTTTGTAAAATTATATATTTTCACGGCATCTACAAAATCTATGCTACGGTCATATTTATAATGTAAAATTAAATCTTCATTTTCATAAATTACATCAAAAGGATACGGAATATAAGGCATATCTTTTAATCTTTCGGATACATATTTACAGATAAAAAATAATTTTATCTTAATTTTTTTGATGAAAATTTTATAAACTCTTTTATAATCCGTAAATACAAATCCTTCGTTTCCTCTACCTAAAAACCTTAAAGAATTTTTATTTATACCGCAATACGAAGAAATTTTTTCTAAAGCGTCATTTTGAGACATAACATTTGAAATTCCTTTAAATTTATTTTTATCGTAATACGCTATTTTTGATTCTAAAATATTTAACGCTTCTTTAACCGAATTCGCTTTATATATTTTATCCTCTCTTCTATCGTCAAGCGAAGTATTAGCTAATTTTCCTCCCCATCCAAAATCTCCCAAAGCTATTATAAGTTTATTCATTTGCCAAGCGAGAGAAATTTCATTTAGAGTCCCAGCTCCTCCGCCTATTACTATCACGGCATCCGATACGCTAATTAAAGATATATTTCTTCCGACATCAAAACCTATCGGCAAAGCTATATCTATATAATCATTTGCTATGTTTTTATCATAATTTGGAATGATGCCTATTATAGAACATTCTTTATAATTAGCGGAATCTCTAGCGCCTTTTGAAACGGCTTCCATTATTCCGCCAAGTCCTCCGTTGGCGAGAATATAACCAGAATCGATTATGGATTTTCCCAATTTGTAAGCGAGGTTATATGTTTCTTTCGGCGCTTTATCCGAATTTGCATATCCTACGACTGATATTATATACATAATTCCATATTTCTATTGTGGTTTTGGAGGCTTTGTGTGTCTTGCGGATTTTGTGGCATTTTTGTTCCTTTTTATAATTTTTTTGGCTTTGCGATACGCCTAAATCACAAAATCTATCTACTCTATTTTTTAAATAGCGATTCTATCGCGTCTTTGCCGACTTTTTGAGGCTCTTCTTCGTTTGGATTTTGCTCATTTTGCGTATTTTGCGTATTTTGGGATTCGTTATTTTCGGGGGTGGATTGTGCTTTGGGGGTAGATTGTGTAGATTTTGCCTCGTTAGATTCTGCGTCTTGTGTTTGTGTCGATTCTTGCGGGGCGTTTTGTGAGGCTTCTTTGGTGATTTCTTCTAGCTCTATGTCATAGCCTGTTAGCATACACGCTAGGCGGATATTTATCCCGCTTTTGCCGATAGCTTTGCTTTTTTGGTCTGTGGCGATTAGGACTTTTGCTTTTGGGCGTTTTTCTTTATTTTCTTGCGTAGGGGCTTCATCGCTAGGTTCTTGCTTTGCCTCGCTTGGCGATATTTTCACGCCCAAAATCTGCGCAGGCGACAACGCCCTAGCGATAAACATTTCAGGCACTTCGCTATACTCTATGCAGTCGATATTTTCGCCATTTAGCTCCCTGCTTACAGCGTTTATACGCACGCCTTTTGTGCCGACAGTCGCACCTATGGGGTCGATTCTAGGGTTTGTGGTAAAAAGGGCTACTTTCGCCCTATCGCCCGGGATTCTAGCACTTTTGTGGATTAGCACTTCGCCATCTTTGATTTCTGGGACTTCGTTTTCTAGCAATGCTTCTAGCATCTTGGGCGTGGTGCGCGAAATCTCTAGCGCAACGCCGTCTTTTTGAAACTTCACACTTCGCAAAATCCCGCTTACCGTGTCATTTACATTAAATTTCTCGCCTTTTATGCGATTTTTTAGAGGCAAAATAGCGCGCACTTCGCTAGCGGATTCTCTTATCTCGATATGCGTATTTTGAGCATCATCTATGGCGATGACTTGCCCGCGCACGATTTTGCCCTGCATAGCCTTTAGCGTGGTGTAGAGTTGGTTATCAATCGTTTTTTGGATATTAAACCCCAAATCCGCAAAAAGCGCATTTACCGCATTTCTGCTCATATTTTCTAGGCTTATTTCATAGTGGATTTCATCATTTAGAGATATATCTGGTGCGCTTTGTCTAGCTTTTGATATGGTGATAAAATTTTGAGAATCTTTATCTGCCCTCTCATCATCATCATCGCACACCACCACTGCGTGGATTAGCTTAAAATCGCGCTCTTTTTCGTCCTCTTCGATTATGTAGTTTAGCTCCTCGCCAAATTGCTTTTTTGCAGTTTTTATAATCGTGTCTTTTACGACTTGAGAGACGCTCGCAGGCTCAAGCCCCCGCTCGTGCGCAATAAGCTCGATAATGTCTAAAATCTTTTCCATTTTTGCTTCCTTTGATGTGTCTTTTTGATTTTCTTAAAGATTCTAAGAAGTTGTAGCCAAATCTTATAAAGATTTATAAGTCTGTGAAGTAAGTCCTGTTAGGAAATTTTGTGATTATAACAAAAATTTAAGGCAAATTCGTTACAATAGCGCAAAAATTCCACCACAAAAGGAGCTACAAATGGAGCTAAAACTTGCAGCAATGGACTTAGAATCAAAAGAGGGCAAACCCCTAACACAAATCAAAAATGAGATAAAAAGCGAAGTCAAAAACCAAAAAATCATCGTAGAGGATTTGATAAAAGAGCTAGAATCAACAGAGGGAATGCGGGTTTTGTATTTTGATAAAAGTTGCAAAGACAAGGACTTAAAAAAGGCAAAATCCCTCATAGAAGCCAAAGGAAAATCCGTCTATATGGGCGAAGTGCGATATGGGCTAGATAGCGCGGATATGATTTATGAGTTTCGCATAGTGTGAGATTTTATCCTTAGCGCGTTTGCATTGCTACTTGCACGCTAGAAATGCAAAATCTACTTTGAAGCACAAAAATATCGCAAAACCACCAAAGAACACAACCAAAGAACACAAATGAAACTTTTTATCCAAACGCTTGGCTGTGCGATGAATGAGCGCGATAGCGAGCATATCATAGCCGAGCTAGAATCAAAAGAGGGCTACACACTCACAAATGAGCCAAAAGAAGCGGATTTGATTTTGATAAATACCTGCTCTGTGCGCGAAAAGCCAGAACGCAGGCTTTTTTCTGAAATCGGGCAATACACCCAAATAAAGAAAAAAAACGCCAAAATAGGAATCTGTGGTTGCACGGCAAGCCATTTAGGGGAGCAAATCATCAAAAAAGCCCCGAGTGTGAATTTTGTGCTAGGGGCGCGAAATATCTCTAAAATCACGCAGGTTATCCACCAAGACAAAGCCGTAGAAGTCGCGCTTGATTATGATGATAGTTTGTATGCGTTTGAGAGTGTGAGAAAAAGTCGCATAAAAGCCTTGCTAAATATTTCTATCGGCTGTGATAAATCCTGCGCATATTGCATAGTCCCACACACGCGGGGTAAAGAGATTTCTATCCCGCCAGATTTGCTGCTAAAAGAGGCACAAAAGCTAGCCCAAAATGGCGTAAAAGAGATTTTATTACTGGGGCAAAATGTCAATAATTATGGCGTTAGATTTTCTAGCGAGCTAAAATCCGCATACAAAGATATAAATTTCCCCAAACTTTTGCGACTGCTTAGCGAGGTAGATGGGATAGAGCGTATTAGATTTACTTCGCCTCACCCGTTGCATTTTGATGATGAGTTTATAGATGAGTTTGCAAACAACAAAAAAATCTGCAAATCTATCCATATCCCCCTGCAAAGTGGCTCTAGCGCGGTGCTAAAAAAAATGCGGCGAGGCTACACAAAAGAATGGTATCTAAAACGCACCCTAAAAATGCGCGCCCTTTTGCCAGAGCTAACCATTAGCACGGATATTATCGTGGGATTTCCAAGTGAGAGTGAGGAGGATTTCGCTAGCACACTAGAGGTGCTAGAACAAGTGCGATTTGATACGATGTATAGCTTTATCTACTCGCCTCGCCCGCATACGCTAGCGCATTCGTGGGGGGCAAAAGATGCCGTGCCAAAAGAGGTGGCGCAAAATCGTTTAAGCAGGTTGCAAAATCGCCATAGAGAGATTTTGCACGAAATCGCCCAAAATGAAGTAGGCAAAATCTATGAAGTGCTAGTCGAAAACACTTATGCCGATGAAAAGCAGGTATTTAGCGAGGGTAGAAGCGATAATAATCGGCTTTTGCATTTGCAAGGTGCGAAGCTAAATATCGGGGATTTTGTGCGCGTGCGTGTCTGCAAAAATGAGGGCGGAAGCCTATATGGAGAGGTTTTGGGATAGATTTTGTGTGGATTTTGCGTTTGTGTGGGTTTTGCGTTGGGTAGATTTTATAAAAACTACATTGTATTTTTATGTATTTTTTATGATTTTGCGCGACATAAAATCCATTTTCATTATGTCGCTACCTTGACTTATTAGCTACGAAGTTTTCTTAAACAAAATCATATAAATTTATGTTAAAATTGCCACTTTGTTTGCTTGCGTAAGATTTTACAAATCTAATCAAAATCCAAAATCTAAAAAAAGGAGTGTGCTATGAGCACGGTTTTTGTTGTTATTGAGATTATTTTATCTATCGTGATTGTGGGCGTAGTCCTACTTCAAAAATCCTCAAATCTCGGACTTGGCGTATATAGCGGGAGCAATGAATCATTATTTGGCGCAAAAGGTCCTGCGGGATTTTTGGCAAAATTTACAATGTTTTTGGGGTTGTTATTTCTAGCAAATACGATATTTTTGGGCTATCAGTTTAACGCCCAGCAAGAAAAATCCGTCTTTGACAAAGAAAAAGAATCCACTGCCAAAACCACCACACCTCTAAATGCTCCACTTAATGCACCTCTAAATTCCCCGCTAAACTCGCCTCTTAGCCCATCTCTAAACGCACCACTAGAATCTAGCACTCCAAATAAATCTACAAATAATCCCTCAAATAATTCCACAAATAATTCTCCACAAAATAACGCGCAAGGAGGCAAGTAATGACACAGGAGATTTTAGCCCACACACGCGAATATATGGAAAAATCGCTAGAATCTTTGCGACGAGATTTTGCCACGCTTCGTAGCGGTAGGGTATCTGTAAATATTTTGGATAATATTCGCATAGATTATTATGACACGCCAACCCCGCTAAATCAAGTAGGCTCTGTCATCGCCCAAGACGCCACCACAATCGTAATAACCCCGTGGGAAAAAACACTGCTAAAAGACATAGAAAAAGCTATCCAAGAGGCAAATATCGGTGTAAATCCAAATAGTGATAGCGATAGTGTGAAGCTATTTTTCCCGCCGATGACGCAAGAGCAGAGAAAAGCCATCGCCAAAGAGGCAAAAGCTATGGGCGAAAAAGCAAAAGTCGCAGTGCGAAATATCCGCCAAGATAGCAACAACCACATAAAAAAACTAGAAAAAGACAAGCAAATCACCGAAGATGAAAGCAAAAAAGCGCAAGATAGTATCCAAAAAATCACCGATGAAATGACAAAAAAAATCGATGAAATGGTATCTCACAAAGAAGAAGAGGTAATGAAAGTATAAAATCTTACGCCACTTTTTTGACTACTCAAACATAAATCACGCCCAAATCAGCGATAAATAAAGCGCGAAACGGAAAAAAACAAAAAAAACTAAGGATAAATCTATGTCGCTAAATATCCCACAAATCTACAAAGACGCAAAAGCATTATTGCAAGGGCATTTTTTGCTTAGCAGTGGCAACCACTCCACGCACTACCTCCAATCCGCCCGTGTGCTAGAAAATCCACAAAACGCACAGATTTTGGCAAACGCCCTAGCCACGCAAATCAAAGAAGCAAATATCATAGTCGATAGTGTCTGCTCTCCTGCGTTGGGTGGGATTTTAGCAGGATATGAGCTAGCGCGTGCGCTTGGTGTGCGGTTTATTTTTACCGAGCGTGTAGATGGGGAGATGCAGCTCCGCAGGGGGTTTGAAGTGGCAAAGGGAGAGAGATTTATTATTTGTGAAGATATTATTACCACAGGGGGTTCTGCGCTAGAATCTGCTAGGTGCATAGAATTTCTAGGCGGTAAAATCCTAGCGTATGCAGGGCTAGCAAATCGCGGATATTGCGTCCGTGTGGGCTCTAGCTTGCACAAAAAGCCAGAGTGTCGCTTGCCAGATAATATCCCGCTTTTTGCGCTAGAGGATTTTGTGTTTGATATGTATGAGCCAAAATCTTGCCCAATGTGTGCGCAAAATCTAGGCAAGGCAATCAAACCGGGTTCGCGTGGCAACTAGCAAAATCCACATACAAAATCTAACACAAAAATCTATATGCCAGCCCATAAAACCTCCAAATCCACGCAAGCCACGCAAAAAAAGCTTGCTAAAAATCGCGCTTCAAGCCCGCTATCTAGGCTTATCTCCACACCAAATCAAACCTCTAATCAAAATTTAACCACAAAATCAAATATGGATTCTAGTAAAGATAGTAGCAAAGATAGTAGCCAAAATCCTAGCCCTGCTTTGATAAAATCAAAGCTAGATTTTCTCTCTTTGCTTGCCAAAAATCTTTTTATTACGCGCAGGCTAAAAGCATTTATCACGGATATGTTTATGCTTTATACGCCGATTTTATACATTGCCACTTATGCTGTGCTAGGCAGTGCGGAGGCGTTTCGCGCTAGTCAGTTTAGCATTTTTGTGTGTTTTATGATTTATGCGATGATTTATGCGATATTTATCGCTATTTGCGGGCAAACCCCCGGACTAAAATACGCCAATCTAAAACTAATCTACTTGCCAACAAATAATCAAAAATCTACAAAATCTAAAAATCTAGATTCTAAAAATTTGTTAGATTCTACTAAGTCAAATCCTACTCCAAATTTTATTACGCGCTTTTTTATTGCATTTGTGCGCGTGGTGTTATGGGCTTTGGGAGTGGCATTTGTGTTTGGGATTTTATCCCCACTTTTTACGCGCTCGCGCGATTTTTTTTATGATTCACTCACTTCCACGCAAATCATTAGCATAAACCCGCACCATATCAAAATCTAAAATCCGCCCTAGATTTTAAAAAATCAAAACCTAACGCTAAAATCTAGCGATAAAAATGGATATTTTATCGTTGCTTAACGATTTTCTAAGTTTGATTATCGTATCATTCTTGCTTTATTTTGGCTTAAAAATACAAATTTTACACACCACTTTTCGTAACCCATAGGCATTGTATCTCACAAAATCATAACCAAGCTAAAACTAGCTTAGAAAAAAGGAGTATAAATGGAGCATTTTGAGGACAAAATCCAAAAAACAAAAGAGATTTTAAACAAGCTAAATGCGGAGGATTTGAGCCTAAAACAAAGCCTAGAGCTATACAAAATAGGAATGCAAGAAATAAAACAAGCCCAAGAAATGCTAGAAAAAGCACAAATGCAATATGAAGAGATAAAAAACGCCCTAGAATCTAAGCAAGAACAAAGCTAGACAAAATCTAATCACGCAAGACTTTGCAACGCTAGCAAGACACAAAGATTTTAGCACAAAAGGAGTTTTATGAAAGTAACGATTTTCCAGCAAGATACGCTAGGGCTAAATGACGCACGATTTGCGCTATTTTGCTACAAACTAGAAAAAGACACGCTCGTGCTTTTGCCCGAATACACGCTAAATCCGTTTTTTTTGGAACTAAAATCGATGAAAATAAAGCAAGTCATCGCCCAGACAAACGCCCAAGTGCGATTCCTCTCTGCCCTCTCTATGCGATATAATATCCACTTTGTAGCCCCTATCGTGCGGTGCGTAAATCGCAAATTTTACAAAGAGATTATCTACATTAGCCCGCAAAATGCAAAAATTTTTCACAATTCCCTGCAAGAAAAACTAGGCATAAAAGCACCAACTAGCATAAACATAGCAGAATCAAACACGCTAGAATCTAATGCAACCATAAATATCGATGCTTGCTTAAAAATATACCCCATATATCGCCAACAACGGCTTATTGATTATAGGCATTGGAATGAAGCGAAATTTTTTCGCAACCACAACACCAAAATGCTAAAAAAGCCCTTTATTTTTGAATACAAGGGGTTTAATATCGCCGTGCTGTTTGGCTTTGAAGTGCATTTTGATGAAATGTGGCTAAGTATGAAAAAAAGCGGCGTAGATATGGTGCTACTACCTTGCGCAAATACTTTTGATTCTATCGCTAGGTGGCGCGAGCTATGCAAAGTGCGGGCTTTTCTAAATGGCTGTGTAGTCATTCGGGCAAATCGCGTGGGCAAAGCTGTGGCAAATGACAATGAATGGATATTTTATGGCGATAGTTTTATCGCTATGCCAAATGGCGAAATAATCGATAATTTGCGCGACAAAGAAGCAATGCTATCCCTAGAAATCCAAAAAAGCAAGATTTTAGAAATGGCTCGCGAATGGGGATTTAGAAAGAATTTTTAATGTAGTTTTTAGGCAAAAATTTTAAGCAAATATGCAAACTTGCTTTTGCTAGTTATCTATTGCTTTGCCTCTTTTCTATTGCAATTCTATTGCAATGTAGCAAATCCCAAAATCTTTTTAGATACTTAAATCTTATCCCTAAGTCTTACGATAAGTCATTATCACAGGCTTTATTACAGGCTAGAGGCAAGCAAGGCAATAAAAACATAGCACAAAATATACATTCCAACAAAGATTTTCCACAGATTCTCGCAGATTGCCACAAATTATCACAGATTACACAGATTCTCGCGCAAAATCTTTTGCGAACACTCTTTTTACTCGCAATGATGGCAACTTTTTCCGTCATTGCGAGCGTTGCAACGCAACGCGTGGCAATCTATAATTCCACCACTTCCGTCATTGCCAAGAATCTGCAACTTTGTCAAAAAGCCTAGATTCGTGGCAATCCGATAAAAAATCCATCGTCATTGCAAGCAAAAAGAGCGTAAGCGAATTTTTGCGTGGCAATCTATATCACCAAAATCACAAAATATGTTTTTTTGAATTTGTAAAGTGTAGATTGCCACGCAAGTCTTGCAACTTGCTCGCAATGACGATTTGCTTAAGCAGTGGAGTTGTGCCACGCAAGTCTTGTGTTTTGCTCGCAATGACGGAAGCAAAATCCTTGTCCGCAATGTCGGCGATGGAATCTAAAGACACCCATCCCCTAGCCCCCTCCGCAAAGGGAGGGGGTTTTAGATTGCCGCGCAAAATGTTACTTTTTACAAAATCGCATTTGCTCGCAATACTCGCAATGACGGATACAAAAACTTTGCTTGTAATATAAAATCTTTGCTTGCAATGAAAGATAAAAATATGCTAAAAATATTATTTCTTTTTAATGTGTAAAAAGGCATTGCTAATCAAGCCAAAACCTTTGTCATTTTTGTCTTTAATGGTTTTTGCGGTGCTGTCTTCATCGTCATTTTGTGCGTGTGAATGGTGCGAATCGCGTGTGAAATTTTTATGGTGCGCATTTTGATTAGCGTGATTTGGGTTGGATTCGCGTGGTGTGGGGTGTGGATTTTGCGAATTATTGCTTTGTAAAAAATCTTGCTTTTTGCTTACTTTGCGTAAATCATTTATGCGCGAATCTAACTCAAAATCCGTTTTTGCCAAAAGATTTTTATATGCCTCTATGCACTCGCGCTGTAAAGATTCGCTAATACCATTTAGTTTGATTTGCGTATCGCCGTAGCCGTAGAATTTCGCCCCGCCAAATTTGTAATATTTGCCTTTGTCGCTATCAAGCGCACTCAAGCAGAGCAAGACTAAGCCTAGTTCTGCTTTGGTTAGATTAAAATAGCGCAATTTGCCGACAAACTCCGTGCCTGCGCCTAGTGGGGAGATAATAGAGCTATGTTCATCTTTGTTTTTTACATTTTCCTTGCTAATATTTTTCAAGGGCGTGTAAAATTTAAAACCATTTTCCTTGCAAAATTCAGGCAAAGGTTTATTCTCTTTCCTTGCTTCTTTTACAGGGTCTAATATTTTGTAGATAGGATTACCATAAAGTGCTTTGCGTGGATTTGTAGTGATAAAATGCGAAAAACTAATGCGCGATTTTAGCGCGAAATGCTTGTCCTTATTTGCGATAATATGTCCAAAGATTCGTTCTGTCATATCTAATCTAGTTTCTTTGCCTTTGTCAAAATTATGTCTAGTATGCTTTGTAACTTTGCCATTTTTATCTATATATTTTTCTGGCGTTTCTGTTTGAAATTTGCCAAAGCTAAGCACTTGTGAAATAGTGCGAATCACGCCACGCACGCTAGAACCGCTTAGGGCGTATTTATCGCCGATTTTAAAAAACGCTTTTGGGGTTTTGTTGTCGGCATTTTTGCCCTCAAATCCACCTGTGAAAATATCGCTTTTTGCGATGATTGCAACCTCTAAAATCCCGCTTTGAGAATCGCTAAATGGCTTTTCAAAGCTGATTTTATCATCTGCGACTTCGCCAAAATCTTGGGGATAAAAAACTTTATCATTGGGCGGGATAAAATCATAAGGCGGTGGATTTTTGCGCCCTTTTGGCTTTGCGTTTTGTTTGCTTTGATTGCCGTAATTTCCATAATTTCTACCCATTTTCGCCCCCTTTTGTAGAATCTATATTTTTCTCAAATCCCGCAAATACGCTAAATTTGTGTGTCAAAACAGGCAGATTTTCACACACTTCATCGCACACTTCCTCCCAAATCTGCGCAATTCTTGCTGCCTTGCCATTTATGGCTATGAAATTTTCAAAATCTATGTGCGGATAGTCATTTAGGCAAAATCGCTTAAATAAAAAGCCGTTGTTTATGTGGCGAATGCAAATGCACTCATTTGTCCCCGCGCAAAATAGCCCAGCTTCTACGATAAAATTTCGCTCATTGTGAAGCAAATCAAAGCTAGGCAAGATTTGGGGCGAATCTATCAAACACTCTTTAATCTCTTTGTCGCTCATTAAAATATAGCCCTCAAATTTGTTGTTTTCACTTTGCAACGCGCTAAATTGCGCTTTTAGTTCATCAAAATTTTTCATATTTTTTCTCCATTTTGTGCGTTTAAACACACGCCATTTTTTTCTAAGTCTCCGCTAAAAAATCCGTGTCCTTTGCTACTTGCCGCACCAAGTGGCAAAAGGCTAGTGCAAATGTCTTTTAGGGCGCATTCAAATGATTGTATCGCTTTGTCAAAAAAATCCTTTTGATTTGAAACTTGAAAATCCGCGCTATGATTTGGCGTATTTGCCACAAAAATATCTAATTTAAACGCGGGGCTTGTGTTTGCCCTCTCTTGAAACAACGCCCCATCAATCGTCCCACCTGTAAATCTATCTATGCTATTGTGTGCAAAAAGGTGCGAATCTTTGTTTTCATCAAAATCCAAATACATATCACTTATTAGGATTTTGCCCTTTGTGGCTTGGGATTTGGTGGATTTATCGCTAGATTCTGCACTGCCAAAAAGTGTAGCGTGGATTTGTGTGGCTTTGTTGTTTAGTTCGCTATTTTGGTTAGATTCTGCGGCTATAAAATTCCCTAAATCTTTGTTGATATAAAAGCGCGTTCTTTGGGACAGCGCACCTTTTATGCTACTAGCGGGGATTAGTAGTTTGCGCTCACTTAAATCGCCCTTGTCATAATCGATGATTTTTTCGCTCACACCGATACTATCAGCTTCTTTGTCGCCAAATCCAGCACCAAACAAAAATACGCTTTCAGCTCTTAGATTTAGCGTGTAATGCGTGAAATTTTTTGTAGATAACGCACTAGAATCGGGCGTGAAAGTTTTGGATAGAGTTTCATTTAGCGAAGCGGATTTGCTAAATGGCGTTTGCAAAAACTCATAAGTGATTTTGTGCGCTTTGATTTTGCCAAAGCCCTTTGTGCTACCTGCTCCAAAGCGGATATTTGGCGAATAAAAAAGGCTTAAAATCTTAAAAAACGCTTCTTTGTCGCTATTGTTTTGGCTGCCCTCACTTTGACAATCCATAGAAACAGCGCATTTAAAGCGTGTGCCTTTAAAAATGACTTCTTCATCAAACTTTGCGCCATCCTTGCAAGAACCATTATAATCTATTGCGTTGTGTTGCCTTTGTGGGAGATTAAGAAAATGCGATAAAAATTTGGATTTTGTAAGTTTGCTAAATGGGATTAGATTTTCACTCACGCACATTTTTTCGTCCAAAAGCAAAGCATTTGAAAAGATAAGTCGTGAATTTTGATTATCATCTTTCTTTGCACAGCCAAAGAGCGAATCCAACTCATTTTTATTAAAAATCCCTTTTGCATTTGCTTTAATCACGCCACAAATGCTAGTGCCCAAAATAATAGGCAATCCATTAAAGTCTCGCTGAATAGGGCTATCATAAAGCATATCAAAATCCCCACTGCCAAAGTGAAGCGCAGAATCTGCCTCCAAAATGATATGTGCTAAAATTGTCTTTTTACTCATTTTTCACCCCCTTTATTTTTGTGTTGATTCTGCATTTTGTGCTTTATTGTTTGCTTTTGGCATACGCGTAGCAAGCAAAGCAAAGGCATCTTTGTCGTGCTTACTTACAAAATTTTCTAACACCTCTCGCCCATCGCTCCATTTTTCTTTTAATCGCTCTTCATTTATGTATTCTTTGATATGTTCTGCTAATTTATCCTCATCTACCATTTGCGTAAATGCTCGAATGCTTCCCCATTGTGCGTTTGTAACCTTAATAAATTTATCTTTGTTATCTGCAATAAAATTATCTACGGCGTTTGCGTTCTCAACTTCGTGTGTTTGCAAGTCGCGCAAATCGCTTAAATACGCGATTAAATCGCTATCTTTTTGCAAATCTTGTGCGATAAAATCTTGCGTAGCAAAATCACTAACAAAATCGATTTTGCCATCTTGCAACGCAAATGATTTTGCACCCTGCCCGTGCATTAAAAAGTTAGGATTTATTAGCATTTCGCCATAACCCTCGCTTAAAAATCCACCTGCGAAAAATCTACCATTTTTTAGCTTTGCTTTATCGCTCTCACTTAGATTTGTAAGCGTGATAACGCTACCTTGCGAAATGCTTAGCCTTGCGCTATCTTTTGCTTTGCGTTTTTGATTGTAGGGCGTGTGGATTTGGGTTTGCAAATGTGTTTTGTGCCATAAGATTTGTGCGGATTCTAGCCCTAAATTCTGCGCATTTAGGCTAAAAGTAGGCATTGCAGTATCATTATCAAAAAGTGCCAAAGGGGAAGCGACATAGAGAAAAACTTCGTTTGAATCGCTATGTGAATCTGTATTTAGAACGCTATGCGAATCTGCGGGAATCTCGCTAAAATCCTCCATAACTTCGATTTTTACCTCGCCGTATTCAGCATTTTTAGATTTGCCGATAAAGTGCAATCCTTGCAAAATCTGTGTGATTTTATCGATTGTATCTTTTTCTACGCTACTATCAAATCTCACGCAAAAGCCAAACTCCGCGCCTTTTGTGATGGATTCATAGCCAAACATTGAATTATTTCCGTCATTATCCTTTGCGTGGAGATTGACTTTTTGTGTGTAGTTTGTCGCTAAATTAGCTATTTGCAAATCCGCATTTATGTAGCTAACGCGAATCTGTTTTAGCTGCTTTTTTTGCAACGCTTCACTGCCTAAATCACAAAATAGCGCGTTATAAACTTCGCTAGAATTTTTTTGCGTAGTTTTTTGCATTGCTTCTTTTGGGCGAAAAAAGCAAAGTGGGGTTTTGTATGCGATTTTGCCATTGATAAATGGCTTTGCCTCACCAAATCGCACTGCACCGCTATGAAAAATATCAAAAGGCTTTGCAAAATCATCATAATGCTTTGCTACGATGCCCAAAAACACCGCACCACTGATACAATCTCTACTTTGATTTTTGCCCTGCGTGTTTGCACTTTTTTGTAAAACAATGTCGCTTAAAAGTGTGAGTTTAAAAAATCTCATTTTTATCCCCCTTTAATGCGTAGAATCCGCGCTAGGATTTGCGCTTACAATCTCTAGCCGTCCTAATCCCCTATTGCGATTTAGCCCCATTGATTTTAGGGATTTGAGTAGATTTTGCATAGATTCTACATAGTTTGATGGGACATTGTGGATTGTTCCATAAAGGCTTATAGGTTTTACTACTTCGATTTCACGCAGTGAGCCCTCTTTTGCACTGCCGTAACGCTCATCAATCGCAGTGGAGGCGATTTTGGCATATAAAAAATGCGTTAGATTTTGTGCTTTTAGCTCTTTTTTGGTGGATTGGCTTAAAATCGCATTGCTAAAATGACAAGCCCCAGCATTTGGTGCGCGATTTTTTTGCACTTCCTCACCAAAGCAAGATTCTACAAAATCGCTTAAAAAATGCTCTTTGTTTGCAACTGCAACCTCCCTCAAAACGCCTTTTAGGCTTTTAGCAGGGACAAAGGGGAATCCATCACTATCTTTTATCGCGCTATTGTCAAATCGCACCCCACCGCTTAGACCACTGCTTAAATGCCAAAAATCTAAAAATGTGATTTTGTAGTGGATAACTTCACTATTTTTGCTCATTTTGCTCCCCCTTGTGTGCTTTGCGTGTTTGAAATAATGCTGATAATGTCAAAAATTGGCGTTTTTTCTATGCCGTCTTTTTGCACTATAAGATTTTTTAGGCACAAATCTTTATGCAGGGCTTGAAATTTTGCTAGATTTTGCTCGCTAAAATCCGCGTAGATTTTAGCGATTTGTTGCAGTTCGTTGTTAGCTAAATTGCGATTAGATTCTAATATGCTTAGCCATTGCCTAAGTCGCGTAGTAGGCGCGTCTTTTTTAGATTCTTGGGAGCGAAAAATCTCTACTAAATTTAGCAGATTTTCTATTGTTGGAGTAGAGTCGTTGATTTGTCGCAAAAAATACGCACCAAAATCTAAACGCACAGGCTTAGAATCCATTTGATTTGCACCCAAAGTTAGCTCATTTTTGACAAACGCACTAAAACTTCGCACCGCAGAGCTTTGGATATTGTGAAACATTATCGAAGAGGGCGGATTTTTGACATTTATGGTTTTTGAATCGCTTTTAGCACGGGCGCACAAATCTTTGGCAAGTTTTAGGGCGTAGTGGATAGGATATTTGTGGTTAAAAAATGCGATTCCTGCGCAAGCGGTTAGATTTTTGCCCTCATAAATATCTTGCGTGGCGTTTTCAAAATGCGCTAAAAAGTTTTTGGCAAAATCTAGCGCAATATCCGCATTGCAAACCACTACCAAATCATCGCCACCGCAAATCACTTCGCGGATTTTGAAGCTATCGTTGTTGGCTAGATTTTGTTTTATGGATTCACAGGCTTTTTTAAGCGCGTCTTTTGTGGCAGAATCTAGCTTATATGAAAAATCTTTCATTTCATCTTTGCCTAAATTTCGCACGATTGCGCCTAGTGCGTTGCCATCGGCATAAAGCAGAGCGATTTTGTTTTTGGCATTTTTTAGTTGGGCTAGTTCGTTTATAGAATTTGGGTGTTCTTTGTTAAATGTTTCAAAACTTTGTAGTTTTTGTAGCGTGGATTTATCGCTATCACTGCTTACAAGTGGCAAAGCGGTTTTTGGATTGTGCTTTAAAATGCAGTGCGAAAAATCAAGCGGAAATGTGATTTTATTTCGTGCGATTTTTAGGCGCGATTCTAGAGTGGCATTTGCGCTTTTATAATCGCTGTCATATTTTACTACCGCTTGTGCGATTTGAAGTCCATAGGATTGTTTTGTGATTAGTTTTGGCAAATATTTGATGACATTTTGCAAATCTGCTTCATTATCAAAAATAGAGCGAAAATTCCCCGCATTTGATAAAATCACTTCGGGGTTTTTGGATAGATTTACGCCATTTTCTTGCAAAAAATTCTGTAAATTCTGTCCTAAACTATCAATTTTCTTTATCAGCTCACTTGCTCCGATAATCTCACGCAATGCGTTTGTGCGAAAGATAAAATCCTGCAACCCAATCGCGCTAAATCCATAAAGATACGCCACTTTTTCACTCCTTTAAGTTTTTGTTTTAAGCAAGACACGATATTACAAAAAAAAAAAAATCAATAGCCAACAAGCGTTTTTGCGCTTCTAATACGAAATCAAAGCAAAGTCTATTTAATCGTTTCGATTCTAAGTCGCTTTGCGTAAAAAAATCCACGCCATTTGTCATTTTTTCTTATCGATTCTTGCCCTTTTTTCTTTTTGAGCTTTTAGCATTTGTTTAAACTCGCTTATGTCTTCTTGCGTAGCGATAAAATCCCCTTTAAAATCAATAATCTCGCTAGATTTTTTCTCTTTTAGCCCTGTTTGGTTGTTTGCTTTATTGTTAGATTCTTTATTGCCATCAAAAAGCGTTTCGATTTTGGCTTTTTTTGTCGCTTCTTTTGGCTCGTTTGCGCTCATTCCCTCTAGCACTAGCTCGGCATAAAAATCGCGCAATTCAATACTTAATCGTTTGTTTTCTAGCTCTAGCTCGGTAAGCTGCATTTTTAAGATATGGTTTTCTTTTAGCTCTACGCGATATTTTTTGTATATGTCTTCGCCAAATAGTTTTTGGGCTGGTTTTGCTTTTGCCACAGAGCCGTCTTTTAGGTAGATTTGCACGCTTTTTAGGGCGGCGGGGAGTAGCTTTTGGCGTGAGTTTAGGACTTCTTTTTGCTCGGCTTTGACTTCGCTTTTTGCTTGCTCGACTTTTAGCTCTTGGGTTAGCTGTTTTATGTCCTCTTCTAATCGTTGTTTTTTAGATTCTAAATCCTCTATGGTATGTTTGCCATCTGCTAGCTCTTTTCGCAAATCTTTTAACTCATCTTGATAAGTCAAAATCTCTTGTTTATAGCTTTTGATTTCCTCTGCTAGCTCATCTTTTTTGCGCCCGATAAAGCCACGCATATCCCAGCTGTCTTTTATATCTTGTAGATTTTCATTTTCCGCACGCCTTAGGACTTCTTTTATGATTTCTTTTTCTAGCTCCATTTATGCTCCTTTAAGTTTTTTGATTTTCTAGCATATTTAGTCGTATGAGCATTATATCACGGCCTTTTATGATTTCTACTTGCGTGCTAGAGCAGTGATGGCACTTGCTGTATTGCATCTGTTTTGCGCTTGTTTGTTTGCCACATTTGGCACATTCTAGGACTACTTCTTGCCTCTCTATGATGAGTTTTGCACCGCTACATATTATGCTTTCCATCGCAAATGTATCAAACGCGTTTTTTAATAGCGTCATTTCTACGCCACTTCGTTCCCCCACGCTGATAGTGATTTCATCGATTTTGTAGGCTCTATTTTGGATAGCGATTTCTTCGCATTGCTCTATGAGCGCGGATATGATGGAGTATTCGTGCATTTGTCCTCTTTTTTAATTTTTGGTAGTTGGCTTTTTAAGCAAAAATAAAATCTGCTTAAAAAAATGCTAGATTTTAGCACATTTTCGCATAATTTCACATTTATAGATTTTGGCTACAATGCAAGGTTTATTTTAACCAAGTTTGATTTTAGCAAGTTTGATTTTCGTAGAATTATTTGCAAAATCTAAAAAAGGAAACACCAATGCCAACAAAATCTAAAACAACCTCTAGCACAAAAAATAGCCTAGCAAAAAATCCTGCCACCACTTCTGCCACTACTTCTAGCACCTTGCCTGCTCGCTATCCCACAAAGCAGATTTTTGTGGGGAAAGTAGCCATAGGAGGAGGCGCGCCAATCTCTGTGCAAAGTATGACTTTCTCAAAAACCAAAGACATAAAATCCACCAAAGAGCAGCTTGATAGACTAGCCCTAGCGGGTGCGGACATCGTGCGCGTAGCGGTGCACGACCTAAAAGACGCAAACGCCCTAAAAGAGCTAAAATCTATCTCGCCACTGCCACTTATCGCTGATATTCATTTCCGCTATGAATACGCGCTTATCGCCGCTCAAAGCGTGGATTGCATACGCATAAATCCGGGAAATATCGGTAGCAAAGAAAAAATACAAGCCGTAGCCAAAGCCTGCAATGAAGCGCAAATCCCCATAAGAATCGGCGTAAATGGCGGGAGCTTGGAGAAAGAATTTGACATAAAATACGGCGCGACCCCCAAAGGAATGGTAGAATCCGCGCTTTATAATATTAAATTGCTAGAGGATTTTGGGTTTAGCAATATCAAAATCTCTCTAAAAGCAAGCGATGTGGAGCGCACGATGAGCGCGTATAGAATGCTCCGTCCGCTTGTGGAGTATCCCTTTCATTTGGGCGTTACCGAAGCTGGGACGATGTTTCACTCCACGATAAAATCCTCTATGGCATTAGGGGGGCTACTTATGGAGGGCATAGGCGATACGATGCGCTGCTCTATCACAGGCGAGCTAGAAAACGAAATCGCCCTAGCGCGCGCTATCTTGCGATATAGCGGGCGACAAAAGCAAGGAATCACTATCATTTCTTGCCCGACTTGTGGGCGGATAGAAGCAAATCTAGTGGATATGATAAAAGCCGTAGAATCTCGCATAAGCCATATCAAAACCCCTATGCAAGTAAGCGTGATGGGCTGTGCGGTAAATGCGCTAGGGGAGGCAAAGCACGCTGATATTGCCATAGCGTTTGGCAACAAAAGCGGAATGATAATCAAAAAAGGGGAGATTCTAAAAAAACTCCCCGAATCGCAGTTGCTAGAGGAATTTGTAGCAGAAGTGGAGAATCTAGCACAAGAAATGCAGTCGCAAGAAGTCTAAATTGTAAGGAAGTCTAAATTGTAAGAAGTCTAAAATTTGATTGCCAAAATCTACGAAAACAAAATCTAAAATAAGCGCAAAAAAGCACTTTTGCAAAAAACCTTAAATTTTGCATAATTTAAGCATTACTTAAGCAAAAAAAGCTATAATTCTGCCTTTGTAACTTTTGAAGTCATAAAGGACATTGCAATGGCAAATAAAACCAACAAAACAGACAAAATGACAAAATCGCTAAAATCAAGCGAAGTAAAAGCAGAGTGGCATTTGCTTGACGCAAAAGACAAGACTTTTGGGCGACTTATCACACAAATCGCCACACTTTTGCGTGGCAAGCACAAGCCATCATTTACGCCAAATGTGGATTGTGGGGATTTCGTAGTAGTGGTAAATGCCACAAAAGTCGCATTTTCTGGGCTAAAACTCCAAGATAAAGAGTATTTTACGCATTCTGGTTATTTTGGTAGCACTAAGTCTAAAACCTTGCAAGAAATGCTAGAAAAAAGCCCACAAAAGCTATACTACCTAGCCGTGCGAGGTATGCTCCCTAAGACAAAATTAGGACGAGCAATGATAAAAAAACTAAAAGTCTATGCGGGGGAAGACCACCCACACACAGCCCAAATCGCTAGCACAAAAAGCGCAAATAAAAGCAAGTAGAAAGGAAAAAAATGGCAACAAAAAAAATCTATGCAACAGGCAAAAGAAAAACCGCAATCGCTAAAGTATGGCTAAAATCTGGTAGTGGCAAGCTAAAAGTCAATGGAATAACGCTAGATATGTGGCTAGGCGGACACGAAGCGATAAAGAAAAAAGTCCTCCAACCCCTAGTGCTAACCAAGCAAGAAAAATCAGTAGATATTGAGGCAAATACCTTTGGTGGTGGCTACTCTGCGCAAGCAGAAGCCCTAAGGCACGGGATTTCTAAGGCGTTAAATTCCTATGATATTGCATTTAGAGCGGTTTTGAAGCCAAAAGGCTTGCTTACACGCGATTCACGCGTAGTCGAGCGCAAAAAATACGGCAAACGCAAAGCACGCAGAAGCCCACAATTCTCTAAGAGATAATATTTTTTGGAGGGGGTTTTAGTTTTTGGTGCTTTATTTGGTTTTTTAAATAATGTTTTGAGAGGGGGATTTAGAAATACGCTAAAAAGCTGATTTGGTCGCTAAAAAGCTGATTTAAGGGGTTAAAATTTAAGGGCTAATTCTAAGGGAGTATAAATGTCGATTTTAGACAAATCGTTTTTAGACAAGATTCAAAGATCTAAATCATTGCAAGAGTTAGAAAAACTACGCGTAGAGATTCTTGGCAAAAAAGGTATTTTGACAGCGCAATTTGCGCTATTGCGTGAGCTAAGCCAAGAGGAAAAAAAACAAAAAGCAAAAGAGCTAAACGAGCTAAAAGACACATTTGAATCGCTATATCTAGCAAAAAAATCCACCCTAGAATCCGCCAAACTACACTCTGCGCTAGAAAAAGAAAAAATCGATGTAAGCCTTTTTAACGCGACTAAACACAGAAGTGTAGGACACCCCATAAACTACACAAAAGACAAAATTATCCATTATTTCGTAAGTATGGGATATGAGCTATGCGAGGGACCATTAGTAGAAGATGATTTTCATAATTTTACCGCGCTAAACTTGCCAAAATACCACCCCGCAAGGGAAATGCAAGATACTTTTTATTTCAACGATTCTAAGCTACTTCGCACACATACTTCTCCCGTGCAAGTCCGCACTATGCTAGCCCAAAAGCCACCTATCAAAATGATTTGTCCGGGCGCGACTTTTAGGCGGGATTATGATTTGACACATTCGCCTATGTTTCATCAAGTAGAGGGGCTTTTAGTCGATGAGGTAGGCAAAGTGAGTTTTGCGCATCTTAAATATGTGCTAGAAAACTTTTTGAAATTTATGTTTGGCGAAGTGAGAGTGCGATTTCGCTCATCATTTTTTCCATTTACAGAGCCTAGCGCAGAAGTGGATATTTCGTGTGTGTTTTGCGGTGGGGAGGGCTGTCGCGTATGCTCGCATAGTGGCTGGCTAGAAGTGCTTGGTTGCGGGCTTGTAAATGACAATGTATTCAAAGCCGTAGGATATGAAAATGTGAGTGGATATGCCTTTGGTATGGGGATTGAGAGGCTTTGTATGCTAAGTCTTGGGATTAGCGATATGCGAAGTTTGTATGAAAATGATTTGGCATTGTTAGAGCAGTTTTAGGGGTTTGTAATGATTATTTCTACCTATCTTTTATCGCAATTTATCGATTTAGAGGGGCGTGATATTGAGCAAATTGCTAAGATTTTAAATGACATTGGAATCGAAGTAGAAAAAATATGGCGTTTGCAAGTATCAAAGCGCGTAGTCGTAGGCAAAGTAGTCGCCAAATCCCCTCACCCAAACGCCGATAAACTAAGCGTATGTCAAGTCGATATAGGTAACCAAACTCTCCAAATCGTATGTGGTGCGAAAAATGTAGAGCAAAATCAGTTTGTAGCCCTTGCCTTAGAGGGCGCAAAACTCCCTCCAAAAGATGAAAAAAGCGCGTTTTTTGAAATCAAACAAAGCAATCTTAGAGGCGTAACTAGCTATGGTATGATTTGCTCATCTAGCGAGCTTGGACTATGCAAGGTAAATGATGGGATTATGGTGCTAGATTCTAGCGTGGGCGAGCTAGAATTAGGCAGGGAGCTAAGCGATTATCCGTTTTTTAATCAATATTTTTTAGAAATCTCTCTAACCCCAAATCGTGGCGATTGCTTGTCCGTGCTAGGTGTGGCAAGAGAGCTAGCAAGCGTATTTGATAGCTATGTATCATTGCCAAAAGAGAGGGAAAACGCCATAGCACTAGGGCTAGGCAGGGTGCTAAACACCACTGCAAAATGCAATATCGATTCTATCTTGCTTTACAAAGTCGCCAAAATCGAGCATATTTACCCCTCCATCATCGAAGAAATCGCCCTAGCTTATAATGGCTTACTTACCAAAAATACCCTAGAAAATCACAAACTTTTCACTACCTTTATGACAGGCGTGCTACTTGATATTTATGCGATTCCTTGCGATAGCGCATTGCCCGCGATGCTAAAGGTGCAAAAAGATGAAAAAGGCTTTGAGTGCGTATATGACAGAGATGACAACAAACTCTTCGTCATAGGCGTAAAAAGCTATGCCAAAACAGATGATTTTAAAAAAATACAATCCCAAGAGTCAAATAAAGAATCAAACAAACAATCTAATGAAAAATCTACCCAAAATCCTAACGACCTCAACCAATCTACCCAAAACCTACCCACACAATCTACCCCAAACGCTAGCCAAGATATTAGCCAAGAAGCTAGCAAGATTGCAAACCAAGATTTTGCTAGCAAAAAATATCAGCGCGAGGAATATGAGATAGATTCTAGCGATGAGGGGGAATTTTTTGAAGACGATTTAGAATCTAGTCAAAAAGAAGCTGATGATTCACTGCTTGTGGTGATACAGGCTAGTTTTTTATCCCCCCATATCATTTCCCAAAATCTTTTCTCACACAAAATCGCCCAAGACAAAGCCACCACCTATCGCTCCACGCGTGGGGCAAATCCACAGCTATTTGTCGGTATGAATTTCTTTTGTGAGATTTTGCATACCCGCGCAGATTGTCTCATCTACTCGGGCTACCAAGAGCTAGAAATGCAAGAGGTAAAAGATAGGATTGTCATTAGCGCGTCATTTGAAGCCATCAGCCAAGCCATAGGCAAATCTGTCTCAAAAGAGCAAATCGCACAGATTCTAAAACAGCTAGATTTTCGGCTTGAGGCAAATGGTGAGGCGGATATTTTTCGTATCATTCCTCCAGCTTATCGCCACGATATTCACACCCAGCAAGACATCACAGAGGAATTTTTGCGCGTCTATGGTATCAAAAACATCGAGCCAAAACCCTACACAGGTATCCAGCCAAAAGCCTACACGCCAACGCTCCATTGCTATCTAAACAAGCGCGATTTGGCTAAAAGAGCTTTAGCAAATGGATTTTATGAATGTATCCATTTTTTGTTCGCCCAAAAAAGTGTCTTGCAAGAGTGGGGCTATGAAGTGCTAGATTCTGCCCTAGAGCTTAGCAATCCCATAACCACCGAGCTAGACACGCTTAGAAGTAGCCTTATCCCATCGCTTTTTGAGAGCATCAAGCGCAACCAAAATCTAGGCTACAAAAATATGAGATTGTTTGAAATCGGCGCAGTTTATGACGCAAAAAGGGAGCAAAAAGAGCATTTTGGGATTGTGGCAAGTGGGCTAGAGCGGGGAGAATCCTACCCCAACCCCAAAGGAAAAAAATGGGATTTTTATAGTTTTTGTGAAGTGTTATCCCATATTTTAGGGGATTTTAGGCTAGAAAAGCCAAGTGAGATTCCGCCTCAAGCACACCCGCATATTTGCGCAGAGATTTTTATCCCAACGCAAAATGTTAGTGGGCAAGATTTTGATACGCAAGATTCTAGCGATATTGCAAACTCCCAAAATCAAGCCCAACAAAAATGGCAAAAAATCGGCATAGTCGCAAAGCTAAACCCAGCACTTCAAGCAAGACTAGAAATCGCTGATAGCTTTTTTGCCGAAATCTATGAAATCCCATATCTAAATCCAGCCAAAGCCATTCCCACTTCGCGCTTGCACGAAAATGAGCGCGACATAACGGTGCTAATCAACAAAGACATTCCTTTTAGCAAAATCCAAAATGCGATTTTAAGCGCGGGCATAGAGCATCTTAGCAGGGCTTATCCGCTAGATATTTACGAAAAAGATGGCTTTGCGCTTACTATTCGCCTAGTTTTCACGCCCACAGATTCTAGCCTTAGCGAAGATGAGCTAGGCAAAAGGGTGCAAGCGGTGCTAGAAGTGCTAGATTCTAGCTTTGGTGCGAAGCTAAAACAATAGCTACAAAATCTAAAATCACAAATTATGATACGCATTTCCCCTCAAAAATCATCATTTTGTTTGGAGCTAGATTCTATCGCGCCAGATAAATCCATCTCGCATAGAAGTGCGATGTTTGCCCTGCTTTGTGATAAACCAAGCATAGTTTATAATTATTTGCAAGCCCAAGATACGCTAGATACGCTAAATATCGCTAAGATATTAGGATTAAGCGTAAAATCTAGCATAGATTCTAATGGCAAAATAATGCTAAAACTAACCCCGCCAAAAGAGTTTATAGAGCCAAATTGCGTGCTTGATTGTGGCAATGCAGGGACTGCTATGAGGCTATATATCGGGCTTTTAGCAGGGCTTGCAGGGAGTCAAAAATATCATCACAGCCAAAAAAGCAACAAAAAAAATGGCAAAAATATAAACGATTTTGGCACAAATAGCGCAGAATCTGTGATTAGTCAAAATTCAAGCGGATTTTACTCCGTGCTAAGCGGGGATAGATACCTATGCGCTCGCCCGATGAATCGCGTGATAAAGCCACTGCAAAACATAGGCGCGACTATTTTTAGCCGAAGCGGTGGGCTAGCCCCGCTTAGCATTATTTCAAAGCAGCTAGATGGCTTTAGCTACACTAGCGAAGTGGCAAGTGCGCAGGTAAAATCCGCGATGATTCTCTCCGCCCTACACGCAAAAAGTAGTAGCACATATATCGAGCCAAGTCTAACGCGCGCGCACACAGAGAGTATGCTACTAGGAATGAACGCCCCCATAAAAATAGAAAATCTAAACGACACAAATGCCAACAAAAATCCAAACAAACAAAATCTAACAACGCAAAATCTAGGCAAACAAAGTCTAGCCAAACAAAACCCAGCCACACAAAGCGTAGAAACGCAAAATCTAAGCGGACGCAAAATCCACATTTCCCCGCTTGAGAGGGCTTTAGAGCCACTAGATTTTAGTGTGCCTTGCGACCCATCAAGTGCGTTTTATTTCGCCCTAGCCACTGCTATCACGCCAAATAGCGAAATCTTGCTAAAAAATGTCGCGCTAAATCCCACGCGCATAGAAGCCTACAAAGTGCTAGAAAAAATGGGCGCAAAAGTGCGCTATGAAAATGTAAAAACCAAGTATGAGGAAGTAGGCGATATATATGTCGCTAGCGGGAATCTAGCGGGGGTAAAAGTAGAGGAAAATATCGCGTGGCTTATCGATGAATTGCCAGCCCTTAGCATCGCTATGGCATTAGCAAATGGGGTAAGCGAGGTAAAAAACGCAAAAGAATTGCGTGTGAAAGAAAGCGATAGAATCAAAGCAGTTTTGTCTAATCTAAATGCGCTTGGCGTAGAATATGAAGAAAAAGACGATGGCTATGTAATCTATGGCGGAGGATTTTTTCGCCACGCAAAGAAGCTAGAATCTAGTAGCGATTTTGCCCTAGATTCTAGCAGGATAAAATCTAATAATAAAAAATCTAGCCAAACAAACAAAATCCCACAAATACACTCTTTTGGCGACCACAGAATCGCTATGAGCTTTGCGATTGCGGGGATTATCACGCCATTGCAAATCGATGATGAATCCTGCATCAATATTTCTTTCCCAAATTTTTTGCAGATTTTATCCCAAATCGCAAATATCACAACGACTTAAAAAGGCTTGCATAATGGAAGTGCTACTTGCCAAAAAACACGGATTTTGCTTTGGGGTGCGCCGAGCGATAAAAATCGCAGAAAAAAACAAAGGCGCACACACTCTAGGACCGCTTATCCACAACTACCAAGAAATCAACCGCTTAAAACGCGATTTTGGTGTGGGACTGCACGAGGATTTTAAAGAAGCGATAAACAACCAAAAAGACGGAAGCACGCTTATTATCCGCACACACGGGATTCCAAAAAATGATTTAGAAAATCTACAACAAAAAGATTTTAACATTGTCGATGCGACTTGCCCATTTGTAACCAAACCTCAACAAATCGCCCAAGAAATGAGCGAGCAAGGCTATAAAATCGTAATTTTTGGCGATATAGAGCACCCCGAAATCAAAGGCGTGATGAGCTATGCGAGCAATGAAGCCATAGTCATCTCTAGCGCAAACGAGCTAGAATCTATCAAACTACCCCGTAAAATAGCCCTAATCTCCCAAACCACGAAGCAAATCCAAGCTTTTAGCCAAGTGGCTACATTTCTCATCGCCAAATGCCAAGAAGTGCGCATCTTTAATACGATTTGCAATGCTACTTTTGACAACCAAAACGCCGCTAGAGAGCTAAGCAAAAAGGTGGATATTATGATAGTGGTAGGGGGGAAAACCTCATCAAACACAAAGCAACTGTTACATATCGCCAAACAAAACTGCAAAAATAGCTACCTTGTCGAAGATGAAAACGAAATCCAAAAAGAATGGTTTAATGGCAAAAAAACTTGCGGGATTACAGCGGGGGCTAGCACGCCTGATTGGATTGTCCAAAAAGTGCGCGAATATATCGAGGGGATTTGACTTTGGCTTTTGATTTTTGATTTTTGTTTGATTTGGTTTTGGTGTGATTTTATTTTTGTTTTATTTTTATTTTGATTTTATTTTGATTTGACTCCATTTGACTTAAAATAGCTAGCACAAATTTTTATGATTTTATTAAAATTTGGCGTTGGCAACTCAAACCCTAATCACTGATAATGAGAGAACAAAAGGAAAGAATAAGGCAAAATAACAGCTCCACACTAAATCTTTCTAATACCATTGCAAGCAAATACAACTTTGTAAAAAGTTGCAAATTCGTGTCAATCTATAAAATCCCCCCTCCCTTGCAGAGGGGGCTAGGGGGGTGGGTAAATGTTGAGTTTTTTAGGCTTAGGCTTATTTAGGATTAGGTTTATGAGGGAATCCGTCATTGCGAGCGTGGCTACGCCACGCGTGGCAATCTATATCCACAAAGCGCAAAACACGCTTTTTACAAACCTAATAAAGTGGATTGCCACGCTCGTTTCACTCGCTCGCAATGACTAAAGCAGAATCATTGCTTACAATGACGGCGGGGTGGATTGCCACGCGTTGCATTTTGATAAAACGCAACGCTCGCAATGACGAATCGTAATCATAGATTACCACGCAAGCCTTGTGTTTTGCTAGCAATGACGAAAGTAGGGAAAATTGGATTGCCACGCGGATTTTGACTTGCCAAAATCCGCTCGCAATGACGGCATTTTCTTTGCCATATTGAGCGTTTAGCAAAATATCTCTATTTGTGTTTTTTATATTGTTAAGATATTTTGCCCCATAAACTTGCCTAATCTATGCTTTGCATACCCCTCTGTTTTTGCAGTTGTAAATTTGCAGTTGTAAGTTTATAGTTGCAAGTCTGTAGTTGCAAGTTTGCAGTTGTAAGCAAAACAAAACAAAACAAAGCAAAACAAAGCAAAGCAACGCTTATAAACCTTAGTTTTGCGATTTTAATGTAAAAATTCCCCCACATTCTTTTTGCGATTCAAAATCTAATTCAAAATCTAATATTTTGTAAAATCCCCTTAATAATGCAACCTCTTAATATGCGTGATTTTTGCAATTTTAGTGTCTTGCATACCAAAGCAAAAATATTTATCTATTCATCGTTTTGTAGTTTTGGCAGCCTTTGTTGCAGGCGTATTTGCAGGCTTTGCCATATAGCTCGATTGCCTTGCCTAGATTTTGTGTAGTCCCGTAGCCATTTGCATACAGCACGCCTAGATTGTTGCACGCATAGCCGTAGTTTAAATCACACGCTATTTTGTAGTATTTATATGCTTGTTGGTAGTCGTTTTTTACCCCCTCGCCATTGTCATACATCACGGCTAGATTATGGCAGGCTATCATTTTTGCTTCTGCGCTCCCTTGAGTGCAGGCGATTTCAAAATGTTTTAGGGCATTGCTAAAATCTTTTTGCTCGTAATAAAGCGTGCCTAGATTTAGCCTTGCCCCGAATTGATTTTTACTAATGGCTAGTTCGTAGTATTTTTTTGCTTGAGGGATATTTCCCATCTCTTTATATAGCAGTGCTAGGTTGTGATAGCTACGCGTATCGCCCAAATCGATTGCTTTTTTAAAATACCCAATCGCTTTGTTTTGAAATCCTGCGTTTTGGTAGATTAGCCCCATATCATTGCAGGTGGATTTGGTGCATTCTTCTATGGTTTGTGCGCTGTTGTTGATTAGCTTTTGGCAAGCGTTATCATCTTTTTTGATTACGCAGGAGTTAAATGCCTGTGTTGATTCTGCTTCGCTTAGCGGGGCTTTTTTTAGCGGATTTGCGACTAGATTTATATCTATGCTAAATGCTAGAATAGATAGAGTGATGGAGAGTTTTTGCAATGCAAAAAGTGAAGTTCGTTGTGTCATTTTTTTCCTTTCATTATTTTGGATTTGTGATTATTTGGATTTGTGAGGCGAAATTATATATCGTTTTTTTTTTTTTTGTCAAAAATTTTATGCCCCTATGTCCCTTGCAAGCGTGATATATGCGATTTTTATGCGCATTTGTGATGAGTGGCAAAATCCTCACATATCACAAATACCGATAAAAGCAAAAATAGTAAATATGTCGTTTAAAAAATAAATTTTTCACGCTCATTTTATATTGTTTGTTTAGAATTTCGCTGTTTTATGATTTGTTTATGTGGGGCTAAAATCTAGTTTGGCTACAAACATAGACAACATAGACGACAAATTTTCTCAAAACAAAGGAGTTCCTATGAGAAGTAGTTTTTTTGGGCGAGCATTTTTGCTTGCAAGTTTTTTTGGTGTTTTTGGGCTTTTTGGTGGCGTAGCTTTTGGCGCGGATTTTTCTAGCAAAAGCGATAATGAGCTGATAAACCTTGCAGGAAATGTCGCTCCAAATGATGAGCCAGACTTGATAATCGAAATAAAAAAGCGGACAAATGCCAAGCCATATCAAGAGGCAAAAGCGTTTAAACACGCTATCAAACAATCGCGCCACAAAGCCTTTGCTAAGCTAAATGATGAGCAGGCACAAAAACGCGCAATAGATTCTTGCAAGGCATTGCAAGCAAGGACAGATTCTATGACAGGCGCGCAAATCAGGGCATCAGGGTTAAAAGTCATCTACAAAGATTGCGCTCAAATTGGCACAAAAGATGGACACAAACAACACAAAGGCAAATTTAAGGGCAAATTTAGGGGCTTTGATTTTGATGACTAGGATTTTGGCTTAGGCAAAATTGACTTGCAAAAATAGATTTTGGTAGATTTTGGCATTTATAAGATTTTGCAAAAAGTTGTAAAATGCCATTGCCAAAATCGCTCTTTTTTATCATCATCGTGGCTTGCCTAAGATGATGATAAAAAGCAATGACAAAACCCACAAACAAGGAATCAAATGGCAAAAAAAGGTGTAAAAATCTTGCTTTTAGAAGATGATTTGCTACTAGGGGAAATGCTATGCGATGAGCTATCTCAAAAAGGCTATGCAATCACGCTATGTGAGGACGCACAAAGTGCTCTAGATACGGCGTATGAGCAAAACTTTGATTTGTGGATATTTGATGTCAAAGTCCCTCTAGGCAATGGCTTTGAAGTGCTAAAAGAGCTACGAAGTCTTGGCAAAAATACCCCTAGCATTTTTCTTACCTCGCTTTCGATGATAGAGGATTTGAAGCAGGGGTTTTTGGCGGGCTGTGATGATTATTTGCGAAAACCTTTTGATATAGATGAGTTGCTTTTGCGGGTGGATTCTTTGCTAAAACGCTCTTTTGCGCATCAAAATAGCGAGATTTTGGAGCTAGAAAATGGATTTTGCTTTGATATTTTGCAAAAAAGCCTTTTTGATAAAACAAGCAAAAAAGAAATCTCTCTTACTAATAAAGAGCGAGAATTGCTATGTCTGCTACTGCAAAATAAAGGAAATTTTGTCAGCCAAGATGAGATTTTTGAGCGTGTGTGGGGATATGATGAAAATCCTACAAATATGGCTTTGCGCGTGTATATCAAAAACTTGCGAAAAGTGCTAGGGAGCGAGAGTATCGCCACGCAAAGACATAGGGGATATTGCTATGTGGGGTAAGATTTTGGGAGCATTGAGCGAAAAAATCTGCACGATTTTTTGTGCGATAAAAGGGGTATTTTTAGATTTTGTAGCAAAGTTTTTGAAATTTTTATCCAAAATTTTTGCTATAAAATCTAATGTCAAATCCACAAAATCTAGCGACACTTTCACAAGCACGACTTACAAGATTTTGCTTTTGTATTTGGGGACTTCGGTTTGCTTTTTGGGAATCATATTTTTGATGATGTATAAGCGTGAATTGCATAATTTACGCGCACAGCAATCCATACAAATGCGAAATGATTTTATCCAAATCGCAACGCAAATGGCAAAGAGGGATTTTAAAACCACTAAGGGCAAACGGCGAGAAACGCACAAAAAAGAGGAAAAAAGACATAAAAATTTGCAAAGGCATAATCCTGCGTTTGCGCAAAAACTATATGAAGAAACCAAGCAAAAAGAAGAGCTAGAAAAGCTAAAAGACAAAGATAGGCAGAGGGAAATTTTGGAGTTTTTATCCAAACTAAAAACGCAAAATCAAACCACAAATCAAGCAACAAATCAAAATCTACAAACCTTGCAAAAAAGCCAAAATCAAACCCAAAATTTAGAAAATCCACAGACAAAACAGCACGCACAAAATGCAAATATGACAACGCGTGATGAAAAAATTTTTAAACCAAGCGATGAGATTTCGCCATCATTATTAGAATTTTTGCACGAAATAAAAAGTGAGATAAACTCTCCATTTGCCCTGCTAGATGAGAATCTAGGTGTGGTGTATAGCGATTTGGGTGTGGGGCTAGAATTTATCCCAGAGATTTTTCTAAACCGCGATGGATTTTTGCATTTAAAACCATATATTTTTGTAAATTTTTCGCGCAATAAAAATTTGGATATGCTATTTCGCCACCCGCTTGGGGCAAGCAAACTTCCCAAAGAAGTCTCAAAATACCTTGATAGGCAGGGCTGGATTTTTATCTTGCAGGGCGAGGCGGTGGAGATTGGCAGTGATTTTTTTAGCAATGGTTTTGGTAATACAAAATTTAGCGAGCCAAAAGAGATAGAATCTATCCAAAAAGAGATTTTATCTATCCGCTTAGAGTTGATAGGGCTTATGCTACTATCCCTAAGCTTTATGGCTATCGTGGCTTACGCGCTTGTGAGGCTATCTTTGCGCCCGATAAAATCCCAAATCAAACACCTAGAGCGATTTATCAAAGACACTACCCACGAGGTAAATACCCCCCTAAGTGTAATCCTTATGAGCGTGCAAAAATTTGACACGCAACATCTTAGCGAAGCAAACAAAAAGCGACTACACCACATCAAACTATCTGCCAAAAATTTGCACCAAATGTATCAAAATCTAATTTTTCTAAATTTTTATGAGGGCAAAAACGCGCTAGAATCTATCGATATGGCAATGCTTATAAATGAGCGCGTGGAGTATTTTTCCGCCCTTTTGGCTCAAAAACATATCACGCTAGAATCTAATCTAAAATCTAATGCAAAATCTAGCGTAAAATCTAATATGGATAAAGGGGCGTTAAAAGAGGGCAAAATCTATGCAAACAAAGATGAAATCACCATAATGCTAGATAACCTACTATCAAACGCCATAAAATACAATCACAAAGGTGGCAAAATCTACATAAATCTACGCACAACAGCGCAAAATGACGCCCCTTATGCCACGCTAGAAATCACAGATAGTGGCTATGGGATAGAATCTAAGGATTTAGATGTGATATTTCAGCGGTATAAGCGGTTTAATGATGATAAGGGTGGATTTGGTATCGGGCTATCTTTGGTAGGGGAAATTGCCAAAAAATACGACATAGACATAGAAGTGCAAAGCGAAGTTGGCAGGGGTAGCACATTTACATTATCGTGGAAAATGTAGCGCGTGGGATTTGTAGCGGAGGATAGATGGGCGGGGTTTGCAAGTGGATTTTGGCAGGTGGTTTTTAAATTGTAGATTTTAGAATGCAAAATTTAGCAAAATTCTAATTAGCAAAATCTTAGAATGTAGAATTTTGATTTTTAGATTTTTGTAGCCATAAGATTTTGCATTATGAAGCTAAAAACAACTATGAAATCTAAAAAAATCTATAAAAATCTATAAAAAAGCAAAACCCCCTCCAAATCAAAATCTATTTTATAAGCCAACAAAAGATTTTAGCCATCAATAAAAATCACTTTAAATACGATAAATACAAACCCGCCAAGCACCGCAGAAGCAGGCACGGTGATAATCCACGAAGCGATGATTCGGTTTATCTCACTGCGTTTGACTAGCTCGTGTTTGTAGAATTTTTTGAGTTCCTTTTTTTCTTTGCTTGTTAGCTCAAAATTTGTGCTTTTTGTTTTTAGGCTTTCAAGCATTTGCGCTTTGATTTTGACGCTTGCTTTGGCAAAAGTTTTTAGAAACTCTTCTGCTGTTTTTTGGTCTTTGCCCTTGTGTGCTTTGATGATTTGCTCACACATTTCAAAATACCGCCCCTTAATGTATTCGCGTAAAAATCCCACGCCTATAACCGCGCCAATCGCGATATGTGTGGAGCTAACAGGCAATCCCAATGCACTAGCTAAAAGCACTGTCAAAGCCGCGCTCATAGCGATACAAAACGCACGCATTCTATCTAGCTCGGTGATTTCACTGCCTACGGTTTTGATTAGCCGTGGTCCATATAGGGCTAGCCCTAGCGAAATCCCAAGCCCACCTACAAACATAATCCAAAATGGCACGCTAGCCTTGCTACCTATGCCGCCACCGCTTAGTGCTTCATTTATCGCTGCTAGCGGTCCTATGGCGTTTGCGACATCGTTTGCGCCATGCGCAAAGCTAAGCAATCCAGCTGAAAAAATCAACGGAATGGTAAAAAGCGTATTTATGGATTCTTTGGTGTTTTGGAGTGTGGCGGCTTTTTTGCGGATAAAAGGCGTGGTAACAAAATACACCACAATCGCCACGATAAGCGAAATAATCACCGCTTCAACCGCGCTAAACGAATATAACTTAGAAAATCCTTTTAGCAAAAGATACGCACCAAATGCCCAGCTCATCGCAAAAACCAAGATAGGCACAACCTTTTTTGCCGCTTCTTTTTTGTCCTCTTTGTAAGTGATAGTTCGTTTGATAAATACCAAAAAAGCCACCGCGATAAGCCCGCCTAGCACAGGCGAAATAATCCAACTAAGTGCTATGCCCCCTAGCACCCACCAATTTGCCGCAGCTACGCCACCTGCGACTACGCCAGCCCCTAGCACGCCACCTACGATAGCGTGTGTGGTGGATACAGGTGCGCGCAAAATCGTGGCTAAATGCACCCAAATCGCGCCCGATAAAAGCGCGGCAAGCATCACAAACAAAAAGATTTCAGTCGTTTCTATTTTGTCAGGGGAGATGATTTCGGATTTTATCGTGCTTACGACATCGCCACCTGCGAGTATCGCCCCGCTCGCCTCACAAATCGCAGCGATGATAATCGCTCCTGTGAGGGTAATCGCTTTTGAGCCAACGGCTGGTCCTACATTGTTTGCGACATCATTTGCGCCGATATTCATCGCCATATACGCGCCCACAAGGGCTGCAAACGCAAGCAAAAGCGGCTGTGTAGAATACCCCAAAAGCGCGATAATCACAACTCCAAGCATAAAAAAACATACAATGCCGATTTTGATACGCTCGACTTGATTCTCGTTGCTACTTATGCTTTTTTGAATGGTTTTGATGTCTTTTATGTCCATTTGACACGCTCCCCGTTTTTGTAGTATTTGAAGTATCGGTTAAGAAAACTTTTTTTGCAACTTTGCTTAAATCAAAATTTTGTCTAATCCAAAATCTTGTCCAAATCCAAAATTTTGTCCAAATCAAAGTGCGCTATAAATGCGCTTTCTTAAAAACCGAACAAGCTTTAAATAAGCGTAAAAAAGTATCTACTTTTTGTTAAGAATGCAAAAACAAAAAAAAAAAAACGGCAAAAATTTCTATATTTCCCATATTTTTTATGATTTTTAGGTTTTGGGGAGTGCAACATTTGAGAGAAAATACGATAAATTTCAAGCAAAACTAGATAAATTATTTGCTATAATTTGCGTTTTTGTTTATCTAAAATCTTAATTTATCTTAAGGAGCAACAATGGCAACGGTCATACGACTAACGCGAATGGGACGCAAGAAAAAGCCTTTTTATCGTGTGGTGGTAACGGATTCTCGCAAGAGACGCGATGGTGGCTGGATAGAATCTATCGGGTATTATAATCCACTCTCAAAGCCAGCAGTTATCAAAATCGACTCTGATAGATTGGCGTATTGGAAAGGCGTGGGTGCGAAAATGAGTGAGCGGGTAGAGAAGCTATCAAGTGCAAAAAGCTAACATAGATTTTGTATTTGGATTTTGTATTTGGGGGGTCGCATTTGGGGGGAGGTTTTAGATTTTGGAGTAGCGGAGTTTGCAGAGGGTTTGTGAAGTAGTTTTTGTTTGAATTTTTTAAAAATTTGGATTTTGCAAAAACTAAACAAGCAAAAACTTAAAAAAATAAAACGGGGTTTTTAAAATCAATCTAAGCTACTAAATCACTTCGCAAAATCATAAAAATACTACAAATAAAGAGCAGAAAAATGATAGAAAAATTCCTAGAAAGTTATGTAAAAAAAATCGTCTCATACCCCGAGCAAGTAGCGGTAGAGAGCCGTTTGGTAAAAGATGAAAATCTAAGATTGCTTGATGTTTTTGTGGGCGTGCAAGATATGGGGCGCGTAATAGGCAAAGAGGGTAAAATGATTGCCGCGTTAAAGACATTTGTATCTGGGTGCAAAGCAAAAGATGGGCTCACTTATAAAATCACCGTCCACCCAAACAACGAACATTAAGCCAATATTTTTAAAAAATTGATACAGATACAAGAGCTAGTCCAAGTCGGCAAAGTAGGGCGAGTAGTCGGGCTAAAAGGCAGGCTTTGTTTTTGGCTTAGCAGTGATTTTGCGGAGTTTTTACTGCATTGCGCAAAATCTAGCGAGGAAGTGTGCGTAAAAAGAGCTAGCTTGCTAGAATCTAGCGAGATAAAATCAAGTGATTTTGATAAAAAAATAGATTCTAATAAAAACGATTTTAGCCGTTTGGATTCTAAATTTGAAAATCTAAAAATCAAAGCATTTATAAAGCAAAAAGATAAATATTTCATCGAGTTTGTCGGCATCGACAATGCTAGCAAAGCCAAAATCTATGTCAATGCAGAGCTATACGCCACAAAAGCGCAAAGCAGGGCGCATTGCACGCTAAAAAAAGATGAGTTTTTTTATTTTGACATTGTTGGGCTAGATATTATGCAAGATAGCGAAAATCTAGGGGTGGTGCGCGATATTGAGCGCATTGGGAATATCGATTATTTGGTGGTGGAGGCTAGGGAGGATATTTTAGAATCTTTTATCAAAAATCCTATTAAAAAATCTAAAAAAACTTCGCAAATAAAAACTAGCGATGTCGCCCAAAATCCTACAAAATCTAAACCCCCAAAATCTAAACTCCCAAAATCTAAAAAAACCACAAAAACTAAAAAACCAAAAACCTTTCTTGTGCCTTACATTGATAGATTTGTTTTGGAAGTTTCTTTGAAAAAAGGGGCGATTTTTACCCAAAATGCCAAAGAGATTTTGGAGCAAAGTTAGCAAAATCTTGCGACCAAAAACTTGCTACCAAAATTTTGCGACTAAAATCCTGCGACATTAGAAAATGATGAGAAAACCTGCACAATTTATGATAAAGGCTTATTATGCAACTTAGTTTTTTGACACTTTTTCCTAAAATGATTGAGGGGTATTTTTGCGATTCTATCCTAAAAAACGCGCTAGAAAAAGGGCTAATTAGCGTTCAAACCATACAAATACGCGATTTTGCGAGCAATGCTTATAAAAGTGTGGATATGCCTCAAATAGGCGGTGGAGCAGGGCAGGTGCTAAGCTATGAGGTGCTAAGCAGGGCGATTAAGTCATTGCAGCAAAATGTGCTAGATTTTGGCGAGTGCGATGAGTATTTGCGTTTAGAATCGTGCCAAAATGTGAGCCAAAATCCGCCACAAGAAGCAATCCAAGATATGCGACAAAACACTCATCAAAATGAGCGACAAAATGCGCACAATATCGGCACGCTAGAATCTAAAAATCCAAATCTACAAAACACACAAAACCTACAAAATTTACAAAATTCACATTTTATAACTCCCAACTTAAAATCTAATTTGCAACCCAATTCACAATTTAATTCGCAAGATTTTAGCCCACATTTTGCAAAGCAAGTTAGCCCACAAACGCAAAATCTAGCCCAATCTAGCCCGCCAAAATCTAGCCCAAAAACCCCCGCCCCACATATTATTTTTCTTTCCCCCTGTGCCAAATTATTTACCCAAAATGACGCAAAAAGGCTAGCGCAAAAATCTCACATTGCCTTTGTTTGTGGGCGTTATGAGGGGATTGATGAGCGCGCGATTGAGATGTATGCTGATGAGGTTTTTTGCATAGGGGATTTTATCCTTACAGGTGGCGAGCTAGCGGCACTTTGTATGTGTGATAGTATCGCTAGGCATATCAAAGGCGTGCTTGGAAATAGTGAGTCTTTGCAGGGCGAGAGCTTTGAAAATCACTTGCTTGAAGCCCCCGTTTTTGCGCGCGCTATCAAAGAGGCAAAATCCACAAAGCAAAATCTAAAAATCCAAACCACGCATTTAGATTCCACTTTTTTGCCACAAAACCATCAAAAAAATCAAAATTTTACAAATTTTTGTGCGCCTTCAGTGTATTCAAAGGGAAATCATAGTAAAATCAGCGTTTTAAAAAATGATTTGGCAGTGTGCAAGACGCGATATTTTCGCCCAAATCTATTTGAAAAGTGGAAAATCCACACAAAAAACACAACCAAAAAGAAAGGATAGTCAATGAAAAATCGATATATCGAGAGTTTTGAAAAAGCCCAAATCGGCGACAAAAAAGTCCCACAATTTAAAGCAGGCGACACCATAAAGCTAGGCATTCGCATCGTAGAGGGCGAAAAAAGCAGAATCCAAAATTTTGAGGGCGTGTGCATTTGCATTCGCGGAAATGGCGTAGATAGCACATTTACCGTGCGCAAAATCGGCGCAAACAATGTCGGCGTAGAAAAAACTTTTCCACTTTATAGCGAGAGTTTGGAGAGCATACAAGTGCTTCGTGTGGGGAAAGTCCGCAGGGCTAGGCTATATTATTTGCGCAATAGAAAAGGCAAAGCAGCTAGAATCAAAGAGGAACGCTAGGACTTAGCGTTTTTGGTTTATGGTTTTTGCAAAATCATAGCAACGCCAAACAACCAAAATCAACCAAAATCCACTTAAAAATCCAAATGAGGATACGAATTTATTATGAGGACACCGATTGTGGTGGTATCCTCTATCATACAAACTACATAAAATACTGCGAGAGGGCGCGAAGCGAGCTGTTTTTCTCACGCGCTATGTTGCCACAAGAAGCAAGTGCGGGCTTTGTGGTGAGCGAGTTGCAAGCGAAGTTTTTGGGCTTTGCAAGGCTTGGCGATATGTGCGAGGTGCGCTCTCAAATCCTAAAAATCGGCAAAGTGCAGATTTTGCTACTTCAAGAGATTTATAAACTTCCACATTTTAGCGTGCTAGATTTTGCAAAACACAGCCTAAAATCTAGTGATAAAACAGAAGCTAGCGACAAAGTAAGCGCAAATGCTAGCCAAAAACAAATATTTGATAAAACGCTAGAAAAAACTGCTGATGAAGAAAAAATATTTAGTGCGCAAGTGCGTCTAGGCTATGTCGATGTGGCAAGCCAAAAGCCTGTGGCGATTCCCAAACATTTAGAAAAAATCTTTTTGGAGCTAGGCTATGGCAGGCTCTAACCACACAAAAATAGATTTCACAAAAACGCCAAATGTGCTAGAAGGCAAGCCAGAGATTAGCTACCCTTGCGCGTGGGAATACCGCATAATCGCGGAGAGCGAAGCCAAAATAAAAGAAGTCGTAAGCCAAATCCTAAAAACCCCATATCGCCTAGAATCTAAAAACAAATCATCAAAGGGGCGATTTGTGTCTATGTGCCTAAGCACGAGCGTAGATAGCGAAGTATATCGAAACGAAATCTATTCTTATTTGACCTCCCACCCTGATATAAAAATGGTGATTTAGATTTTGGAGATGTTTTGGGTTGTGCAAAATCTAAAAAATGGCACAAAATCTTGTCTCCAAAAAATCATCAAAATCCCAAAATCCTAGCGTGAAAACAATCGCTTGAAAAAATCTTTGATAGGATAGCGAATCTTACGCGTTGCAATGCGCAATTTAGCCATTTTTTTATTTGCATAAAATAGTGCAAAACCACTAAAATGCTCTAACTTTTTTAATTTTTCAAATTTTTCTAATGCTTCTAATACTCCATTATAAAAATCAGGCTCTCTAAAACTTATCCTCTGTATGAAAAAATCTATACCAAATCTATAATTTATAGGAATAACAATAAAATCGACATTAGAAACTATGGTGCCAACATATCCTGCCCCATAAACTGGTGTTCTACCTTCATTTGGAAGAGCCACAAAAGGCAATGGATTAAAATTGCCAAACCATAGCAAATCCGCTTCGCAAATATATCTAGGGTCAGCCACAGGCATTCTACCAAAAATATTATGCGCTGTAAAAATGTGTTTTGGTGGTAAAGGCGCAACTGTTGCTATTCTCTTATCTTTATACCATTCAATGTAAGTATTTAATCTCAAAGGATTTTTAAAATACAAATCAGGGCGCAAAATCAGCGTATAATCATAGTTTAGATTTTGTTCTTTTGCATAATCCCTTGCAAGTTCTTGTGTTTTAGACAAAGAAATGTCCATACCTCTCTCTTGGTGTAAGGTTTCTATTAAAAACTTTTTAGGTTCATAAATCCTCAACACTTGATTTATATCATCTTGCGTAACCTTTTTGCCATCAAGCGAAGCTAAGTAATTATGCCACGCAAATCCAGCTTTTTCAAATTCGTCCCAAGTGTGCATAAAAATATCGATTTGCCACTCATCATTACGATTCACTTCTACGATATTTTTGAAAAACGATTCGCAAGTTTGATTAAAAGTCCTTAAATGCCCAAAAAAGCAAATTGCAAGGCGTTTTTGTGGTTTTTTATCGTTCATTTTCTCTCCTTTGATTTTAGATTTTCATATTCTTGTGGTGTGCCACAAAATATGATTTGATTTGGGTTTATTTCATAGTAGCGAATGTCCTTGCCTTGCGCGATTAGCGCGTTATACATTGGAGCTATGTAGTATTCGCCTTTGGTTGTCGCGCACTTTTTTAGCATTGATTCAAATGTGGCTTTGAAATCCGCAACGCGCCTAAAATAATAAAGCCCACTGCTACAAAAAGGTGAGATTCGCGTCTTTTCGGTGGTTTGTGCGACTTTATGCGAAATCTCATCTTTTGGCAGGACAAAGCTCCACTGCTCCCCATCGCTACGAAAAACCTCCAAATATCCATCGATTTGCTCCAAATCAAAGCAATTAGGCAAAACAAAATCCACCCTAAAAGTATCTATGTTAAAAATCAACATACTTTCATCATCGCTAATTTTTAGCGCACAAAGTGCGTTATACACGCTTTGTGCCTGTCCTTGCGTGAGGGATTGTAGCTCCACGGCGCGAAAATCCTCCAAACCTAACTTTTTGCATTCTGTGCAAATAAAATCCTTTGTGCCACACAAATCCCTATACACAAAGATAAATTCATACATATTAAAATACCGCGCAAAGCCACTCACTGCGTGAAAAAACACACTTTTATTTTGCAGTGGCAACATATATTTTGGGACTTTGTATCCCGCGTGTGTGAATCTAGAACTAGCCCCAGCCATAGCAAAGATGATTTTCATTTGCCACCACCATTTAAAAAATCAAAATAGATTCTATACGCATTTGCCAAAAGCGCGTTTTGACGGGCTTTATCATCGCAATGCAGGGGCAACATTGACAAAAACAAATGACACATAATCGCTAAAATCTCATCTTTATTTTGCGCTATATCAGCAAAGCAATCCAAAAATATATCCCAAATCGCCTTTATATCTTTGCTAATCTCCACGCGAAATTGCACTTCATAAAACTCGCTAGATTTGCCAAAATCGCATTCATAAAATCCAAAGACGATAAAATCATAAAGCCCTAAAACACTATGAGAGAGTTTTGCAAAATCATAGCGTTTGTCGCCATAGACGCTTGGATTGCCACTAAAATCTAGCCCGCGTGGGTCAAAGATTTTGGGGCGCAGTGAGCGAAAATCAAAGCAGATATTGCTAAAACAAAAATCCCCGTGAATAAAGCAGGGCGCAAAATCCGCGCTTATAAAATGCTCTAATTTATCTAGCAAGGTATTCAAACTTGGCGCGATTTTGTCATTAAATCTAAAAGGCTTATTTAGATTAAAATGTCGCTCTTTGGCAAATGCGCTTAAACGCTCCGCACTTTTTTGGGCGTAGTTGAAATTTGGCGACATAAAATTGTCATTGCAAGACCTGCCAAAGGCTCGGCGTGGCAATCTAACAGGTTTTTGTGCGTGAATCTTGCCTAAAACTTGCGCGATTTTTTCAAAGATAGTTTTGTAAGCATAGCTACTTAATCGCCCAAAGACAAAGATTTCAGCCAAAGTGTTTAGGTAGAGATATTCGCATTTATAGGATTTTTTGTTTTGATTTGGGTAGATTTTGGGGGCAAAAAGTCGCAAATCATTTGGTAAAGATTCAAACCATTCTATTTCAGCGCGGATTTTATCCGTGTGGTGAGAAGTTTTGTGGATAAAGTGTTTGTGCGAATCGATTTCCATACTATTAAAATGCCTATGTGAAAAAATCACGCTTTTGCCGTGAAAATACGAGCTAATGAGCCCAAAATCTAGCCAAAAATCATTGCGCAAAAGATGAAACGCAAAATCTTGCGAGTAAAATTTTAGCGCGGTGATAAAATCATAATTTGCGCGAATCAAGGCTTCAATGAATCGATATGGATTTACAATGCAAAAATAGCCATTTAGCACAAAATCTTGTGTGTTTGTGATTTTGTCTTTTAGTGCGAATTTGTGCGAATCTAACTTTGCGTATTCATAGCCGTATAATGCCTTTGAGATGCCAAGTGTGTTTTTGGGCTCATCAGTGGGATTTTGTGGCGCAAATCGCGTGAAATAAGTATCGCCGTGCAAAATCTGCAAAGGCTCATTTAAGGGCAAATTCATATTTAAGCAATAGGTTATGGATTGCCCAAGTGAGAGATTTTCAGGGACAAAAAGTGGCGTTATGCCTAGTTTGGCGATTTTTGCTTTTTCAAAATCGCTTATCGCAAAGCTTTGTGGCAGGGATAAAATGATTTTTTGTGGATTTTTGGTAAAATCGCTAAAAAGTCCCGCTTGATATTCGTATAATCGCCTTGCTCCAAGTGGCAAAAAGCTAGGTGGGATTTTGCCAAATTCGCTTTGAAATTCGCTAGATAGGTAGTTTGCCGAAGTGATTAGAATCATTTGGATTCCTTGTGGCGTTTGGTGGAGTTTGTGTGCGAATCTTGCGTGGATTTTGTGGGGTGCGTAGTTGGCGTTGATTTTTTAGAAGGCTTTGATTGTGTAGAGCGCGTGGGCGGTGTGGATTTTGCTAGATTCGCTTCTTTTTCTTTCTCCAAAAGTTGCGTGATTTTGGCAAGGCTTAGATTTTCAAACTCACTAGGACGAATCGCCCTATCATCGACATAAAATCCGCGCTCCCCGCACCAAGCCTTGCCGATGATGACTTCATCATAAGGGATTTTGTGCTTTTCTAGCCATTTTAAAATCTCAGGCAGGGTATTTGCTTTTATTTGCTCCAAATCGCCATTGTAAGTCCGCATAGCGCGACTTGTGAAAATCACTATTTTGAAACCGCGCTTTTTGTAGAATTTTAGCTTGTTTATAAGTGGTGTATTTGGGCGTTTGTCGGGGTATGGCAAGTTGTCATCAATGGTAATCGTGCCATCAAGGTCGATGATTAGGGTTTGATTATTGTGCTTCATTTAGGATACTTTTGGCACAATTTGGCACAAAATGAAGTGATAAAAAGTAAAATGAGAAAAAACAGCGATATTTGTATATTTGATAAGAAGTGTAGGCAAAATGTAGCGATAAAAAAAGCCAAAAAGAAGTGTGAAAAATGTTGTTTTAGATTTTAGATAGGGTTTATTGCCCCCCCCCCGTAGATATTTATGCTAAAAACTTTCATTTTGTATTTCCTTATAAAAATTTGTAAAAAATCAATTTTAGCCAAAAATTTTTCATTTTTTTTTTTTTTTTTGCAAAATCCAGCGAATTTTAGCGCGATTCTTAGCTTTTGGCATTGCCCAAATCCGAGACTTTGCCCCACATTAGTTTGTATTTTCGCTTCATAAATTCTAGCTCTTCTCTAGCGTGGCTTAGCTCTTCGCGCATCACTTCTATGGTTTTTTTGTCATCATCATAGACTTCCTGCATAGAGATAAGTGCGTCTTTTAGGAAGCTATTTTCACTTTTAAAAGCAGCTATGGTTTCATCTTTCGCGCTTATGACTTTGTCGTGTAGCCCCATAATCGTGTGAATCGTGCGCTCCACAAACACAGGGTCATACGAGCCACCATTTGCTTCAGCGGAAGTAAGCCCTGTTTGCACGCGCTGCACGAGCGCGTTTGAGCTACTCTCCGCTTCGATTAGCTTTTGTCCGTTTTCCTCTTTGCTTGCGATTAGTCCATTTTCTATCATTTCGAGCACTTTTTGTTCTTCTAAGCCAGAGAGTTTGAGAAATTCGCTAAATTCTATCCACGCTTTTTGGGGTGCTTTGGATTCCATTATGTTGCCTTTATTGGATTTTAGGTGTTAGATTTTAGGCATTATCTTTAGCAAAAATCATTCCCCACGATTTTGCCCAGATTTAGCAAAACGATTTTGATTTTAGCAAAACGATTTTGCCCCCGTTTTCGCAAATCCTAAGATAGCCTAACTTCGATTGACGCAGAATCTTTAACGACTTTTTCTTGTTTTTCCTGTCTATCTTGGCGGAGTTTTTGGGCTAGATTTTCATCATTTAGGCTTAGGATTTGTATGGCTAGATATGCCGCATTTATCGCGCCTGCCTTGCCTACCGCCATCGTTGCCACAGGCATAGATGATGGCATTTGCAATGTGGATAATAGCGCATCAAGTCCATCTAGGATTCCACCTTTTAGGGGGACGCCGATTACGGGTTTTGTGGTTTGGGAGATGATAGCACCTGCTAGGTGGGCAGCCATACCTGCCGCACCGATAAAAACTTGCGCTCCCCTAGATTCTGCGTCTTTGATATATTCGTGCGTGCGTCTTGGGCTTCTGTGTGCAGATGAGATTATCACCTCGTATTTCACGCCAAAAGATTCTAGCACCTTTAGACATTCGCTCATCACTTCATAATCACTCTTGCTTCCCATTATGACACTTACAAATTTCATAAACACTCCGTTATGTCGCTGTTTGTAGAATCGATTTTGCCTTATTGGCAACTTGTGCACTCTAAGCCTCTGTCGATGATTTCAGGGCTTTTGGTGCGGAGGTAGTATGTGGATTTTAGTCCTAGTTTCCACGCTAGCATATATATGTCATTTAGCTGTTTTCCGCTCGCTGTGCCAGAGGGCAAAAATATATTTAGGCTTTGCCCTTGGTCTATCCATTTTTGTCGCACGGCAGCGGCTTTGACTAGCAGGCTTTGCTCCAAACTATACGCGGTTGGGTAGTAGTTTACCGTATCAAGGGTTAGATTTGGCACGACTACGGGAATCAAACCGCTTAGATTTTCCTCAAGCCATCTTTTTTGATACACAGGCTCGATAGTCTGTGTCGTCCCTGCAAGGATAGAAATAGAGCTTGTCGGGGCAATCGCCATAAGATAGCCATTTCGCATACCTTGAGATTTTACCTTTGATTTTAGTTCTTGCCAGCTGTATCCCGTATCAAAAAGCGTTTTATCCGTTAGGCTAAGCGCGTTTTTGTTTGCCACATCGATAGGGAAAATCCCCTTGCTCCAATTACTTCCATCAAACTGCTCATAGCTTCCGCGCTCTTTTGCTAGATTTGAGCTAGATAAAATCGCGTTGTAGCTTATCATTTCCATTATGCTATCGATTAGATTTAGGTGGTCTTGACTACCCCATTTCACTTGCTTGGTGGCTAGCATTTCAGCCTCCCCCATCAGTCCTAGCCCTATGGCGCGATTTTGCATATTTGTGGCTTTGACTTTGCGATTTGGGTAGAAATTTAAATCTATCACATTATCAAGCATTCTAATAGCGATGGGTAGCACACGCTCGATGTCCTCTTTTGTGTGGATTTTGCTTAAGTTTATGCTTGCTAGGTTGCATACGGCGGTATTTCCACCCTCTTTGATTTTGGTAGAAATATAGATTTTTTTGCCCTTGATAGAATCTAGCGAAGTTAGTTTATTTGCTTTCTTTTTTATGCCATCATCGGTAGTGATTTCATCATTTTCTTCATAAGTTACTTTTTTGCCATCTTCAAATTCGATTTCTACTTTGTAGTGGCTAGGGTTCGTGTTTTGGAAAATCTCGGTGCAGAGGTTTGAGCTTCGTATGATTCCCGCGTGGGCGTTTGGATTGGCACGATTTGCATTATCTTTGAAGCACAAAAATGGCATTCCCGTTTCAAAATAATTAGTGAGAATCTTTTTCCACAGCTCTTTTGCTTTTATGTGTTTTTTGATAATTTCAGGGTTATTTTCTAGCTCAATATATTTTGTCTCAAATTTCTCTCCATAGCTATCGGTGAGCTCTTGGCATTGATAAGGGTCAAAAAGCGTCCAAAGCGCGTCTTCTTCCACGCGCTTCATAAACAAATCACAAATCCAAAGCGCAGGAAACAAATCGTGCGTCCTGCGTCTCTCTTCCCCGCTATTTTTTCGCAAGTCAATAAATTCCTCCACATCATTGTGCCACACTTCCAAATAAGTAGCGATTGCACCTTTGCGCGTGCCTAGTTGGTCAACTGCGATGGCGACATCATTTGTGATTTTTAGAAACGGCACGACTCCGCCACCGACATTTTTATGCCCATCGATAAAACTCCCAAGCCCGCGCACCTTAGAATAATCCCAGCCGATTCCCCCGCCATACTTGCTAAGCAGTGCCATTTCTTTGTAGGCATCAAAGATTCCCTCGATATTATCAGGCGTGCTACCGATATAGCAAGAGCTTAGCTGATGACGCGGTGTGCGTGCGTTTGCAAGCGTGGGCGTGGCACAAATCACCTCAAATTTAGAAATCATATCATAGAATTTGATTGCCCATTCATTTTTGTCTTTTTCGTTTTGGGCTAAAAACATCGCGATTGCCATAAACATATGTTGGGGCAATTCGATTGGGGTATTATCGCTAGATTTGATTAGATACCTATCATAAAGCGTTTTTATTCCAAGATAATTAAACTGCAAATCCCGCTCTGGCACGATTTTAGAATCTAGCAATTCTAAGTCAAATTTTTCTTTTAATCCACGCACGATTTTGCCTTGAGATTCTGCGTTGGTAAAGTAGTCTTTTAAATGTTTGTAGCCTGTGAAGCCATTTACCCTATGGTATAAATCATAAAGAAACAATCTTGCTGCGACAAAAGTCCAATTTGGTGCTTCCATTTGGATTTTATCTACGGCGGTTTTGATTAGGGTTTGTTGGATTTCCTCTGTGGTGATTTTGTCGCGGAAATGTAGCTTAGCGTCCATTTCCAAATCGCTTTGGCTAACGCCGCTTAACCCCTCCACCGCGCTTGAAGTGTATTTTTTGATTTTGTTTATATCTAAGACTTCGCTTCTGCCGTTTCGTTTGATGACTGTAAAGTGTGGTTTTGACATTTTCTTTTCCTTTGAAATTTTTATAGTATGGTTGCAAATTCGTTAAATGCGATTCTAGGGGCTTTGTGCTTGGGAGGTGAGATTCTATATCCAAAGCAAATTAGCAATGCGACTTGCTCTTTTGCCCTATCAAGCCCTAAAAATGCTTCGACATCATCTTTGTCAAAGCCCTCAATCGCGCAAGAATCTATGCCCAAATACGCAGCACAATTCATCATAGAGCTTGCCATCAAATACGCCTGCTTCGCGCTCCAATGATAAATAGAGCTAGAATCTACATAGCCATTTTTGGCTAAAAATCCTGCATATCGCTCATCTTTATACGCTTTTAGCTTTGCTCGCACTTCCTCTGGTTTGCTTCCTCCCACTTTGCGTTCAAACATTTGCGTGGCGTAGTTTGAAGTGTGCGACATATCTGCGATTTTGCTTAGATAGATTACGACTTCGCTACAATCTGTGATTTGTGCTTGGTCCCAGCATAGTGGCTTTAGATTTTGCCGTATGTCATTATTTCGCAATATAAGCAGTCGCGTAGGCTCTAGCCCAAATGAGCTAGGCGTTAGCCTGCCTGATTCTATGATTATGTCTAGGTGGTCTTGTGGGATTTTTTTGTGCGCATCAAACACCTTGCAAGCGTGGCGAAATCTCATCGCTTCCAAAAATTCATTACATTCTAGCGCGTGTGTATTTGGCTCTAAAATAGATTTTGGGGTTGTTTTTATACTCATCGTATCTCCTTAAATGATGATTTTAGGTTGTCTAAAAGGCAATGCAAGCAAGACGCTTGCAGATAATACAAATTTAACGCAACATAAAAATACAAAATCAAAACGCAAAATCCTTACTTGCTGTTTGATTTTGTGATTTTTATGTTGTATGTTTGATTTGGCATAAATGCCAAATATGCAGATTTTACTCCTTAGATTTTCACTCCTTTATGTCTAGATTTTTGTTAAATTTTGATTTTATGTTTGATTTTGCGCGTTAGATTTTGTGGTGTTATTTCTTAGCATTTGCGCGTTTTCTAGCATTTGGCTCTAAAATCTTTTTGCGGATTCTAAGATTTTGCGGTGTGATTTCTAAAATCTCATCTTCTTCTATCCACTCTAAAGCCCTCTCCAGCGTCAAATCTCGTGGTGGCACAAGTTTGATTGCCTCATCTGCCCCGCTTGAGCGCATATTAGTGAGGTGCTTTGCTTTGATGGGATTGACATCTAAGTCATTGTCCCTGCTGTGCTCACCTATCACCATTCCCACATAGACTTTTGCCTGTGGCGCGATAAATAGCACCCCTCGCTCTTGAATGTTAAAAAGCGAAAATCCTGTCGCCTCGCCTGCCTCCATAGAGATGAGCGCGCCATTTTTGCGCGACTCCACGCTCCCGCTAAATGCGCGAAACTCTAAAAAGCTGTGATTCATCACCCCCTCGCCCTTTGTATCAGTCAAAAACTCGCTTCGATAGCCGATGAGCCCTCGCGCAGGGATTTCAAACTCCAATCGCGTAAATCCATCGCCCATAGGATTCATCGCCTTCATCTCTGCCTTTCTGCGTCCAAGTCGCTCGATAATCGTCCCGCTAAAGTCCTGTGGCGTGTCGATTACTAAATGCTCAAATGGCTCTTTTTTCACGCCACCCTCATCTTTGATTATGACTTCTGGGCGTGAAATGCTAAACTCAAAGCCCTCGCGCCGTAGATTCTCTGCTAGGATTGTGATTTGGAGCTCGCCTCTCCCGCTCACGCGGAATTTGCCCTCGCCCATTTCCTCGCACCGCATTGCGATATTTGTCTGCATTTCTTTGAGCAATCTATCTTTGATTTTGTTTGCGGTGATATGTTTGCCCTCCGTGCCAGCTAGCGGGCTATCATTCACCGCGAAATACACGCTCATCGTGGGCTCTTCTAAGTGCATAGGGTCTAGGGGCATAGGATTGTCCTTATCCACAATCGAATCGCCCACATCTACGGCGTTAAACCCTGCAATAGCGACAATGTCCCCCGCTCCCGCGCTCTCAATCTCGGTGCGGGCAAGTCCCATAAAGCCTATCAGCTTAGTGATTTTGCCTACCTCTTTTGTGCCATCCCCTTTGGCAAGCATTACGGATTCGCCCTTTTTGACAACGCCATTAAACACCCGCGCAATGCCGATTTTGCCGACATAGTTGTCATAATCTAGCGTGAAAACCTGCATTTGGAGCGGATTTTCGCTACTGCCACTAGGCGCGGCGACAGATTGTAAAATCGCTTCAAAGAGTGGCTCTAAATTCTTTTTTTCGTCCTCTAGATTCTTGATTGCGTATCCGTCCCGCGCTGCTGCATAAATCACGGGGAAATCTAATTGCTCATCACTCGCGCCCATCGCTACGAACAAATCAAAGACTTCATCTACCACTCTATCGGGCTCGGCGGCGGGTTTGTCGATTTTATTTACCACGACAATGGGGCGGATTCCAAAGCCTAGTGCCTTTTTTACGACAAATTTGGTTTGTGGCATTACGCCTTCTTGCGCATCGACAAGCAATAGCACGCCATCGACCATTTTTAGCACGCGCTCGACTTCGCCGCCAAAGTCTGCGTGTCCGGGCGTGTCGATAATGTTGATTTTCGTGCCTTTGTAGTTTATGGCGGTGTTTTTGGAGAGGATTGTGATACCGCGCTCTTTTTCTAAGTCGTTGCTATCCATTACGCGCTCATCGACTTTTTCGCGCTCGCTAAATGTGCCTGATTGGCTTAAAAGCCCATCTACTAATGTCGTCTTGCCGTGGTCTACGTGAGCGATAACGGCGATATTGCGGATATTTTGTGTGTCTTGCATTGTGTGGTTACCTTTGATTTTGTGAGATAAAAAGCGGTGTAAAATGGGTGTAAAACAAGTGCAAAATGAAGTTAGAATTATAGGTTTTTATTCCTTTAGCAAAACTATAAAACAACTTAATCTTTATTAAAAAGTTTGCTACACAAAGAAACAAAAAAAAAAAAAAACGCCAAAAAATAGGGCTTTTGGCACATTGTGGTTCATTTTTTTATACATTTTTCATCGATTTTGTCAAACTAGATTTTGTCTAAATCTCCCACTAAAATCTAGCAAAATCAAATCTAGCAAGATAAATCTAGCCAAAACGCGCTACAAATACGCCTCATAGATAAAAACCCCCCACACAAGCCCAAAAAATAGTAGGCTTAAAGTTTGCGTAGCAGAGCCCATATCTTTTGCTTTTTTGGCAAAGGGGTGAGGTTTTAGGCTTGTGTGGTCGATTGCGTTTTCTATCGCGGTGTTAAAAAGCTCCACTAGCACGCAAAGCACGCCACTAAAACATAGCAAAATCTTTTGCGCAAATCCTTGTCCAAGCCATAGTCCAAATCCTAGCGATAGCACGCAAAGCACGCTAACTTGGCGAAATCCCTCTTCCTCCCTCCACGCGCTTATAAAACCATCGCGTGAATATTTACTCGCGTTTAGTAGCCGTTTTAGTCCTGTGCGTCCTTTTTTGTGGTTTCGTTTTTGTAGTTTTTTGTCTTTTTTGGATTTGTGCATTTTGCTTCCTTGTTTTGTTGTTTTTTTGTGGTGCGTTATTTGCGGGGTTTGCCGTGTTTTTTTAGCGTTTGCCGTTTTTTGCGGTGTTTATAAAAATTGCAAATTTTGCAAAATCAATTTTCTAAAATCAACACATTTTTTTTGATTCTACTATTTGTCCTCTTTTTTAGATTTTGCGCTAGATTCCACACTAGATTCTATGCTAGATTTGGCACTTGGTTTTGTGCTAGATTCTGCGGATTTTGTAGAATCATCGCTTGGCGTTTGGCTTTGTTTGACTTTTAGGCTAAAATTTGCGAGATTTAGCACCGCACTTGGCGCACTTACTATGTCGCTTAGGCGAAAATATCGCGTATGTTTTGGCAAAAATTCATAGCTTGCTTGCGTGCTTTTCCCTTGCAAAAGATTGCTAAAACTATTTACCCCCTCCATTATCGCTTTGCGCGTATCTTTGCTATTGCTGACAAATGAAAAAGTATAAGTAGCGATATTTGCGCTCTCTGTGATTGCATTATCAAATCGCTCTTTTAGGGTTTTTTCCTGCGCGTTTATGGATTCTTGCATTGCTATATTTTGTGCTTCCTGTGATTTTTTAGAATTATTTGGTGTTTGTTGCGTGGGATTTTGCGCGATGATTGGATTTTGCTTTTTTAGCCATTTTATAATGGCAGAATCTAGTCCGCTTGGTTTTAGCGTTAGATTTATGCTATCTATCCATATCCTAGATTCCTCCATAAAGGCATTTGGCGTTTTTAGGTAGGATTTATAAATATGCGTGAGAATGTCTTTTATGTGTTGGGATTCGTGTGGGATTTGCAAACTTTGCTGGGCTTGTGCTTTGAAGTGGTAGTGCATATTTTGTGCTTTTAGATTGCATTTGGCAGTGTGGGAAATATGCGTGCGAGAATCTTTGCTTGCAAAATCTAGATTTTGTGCTTCTTGCGTATCTTTTGGAGAATGCGCGATTTGTGATGGCGCATTTTGCAAAATATTTTGAGGGGCATTTTGTGGTGCATTTTGTGATACATTTTGCGAGATATTTTGTAAAGCAGTCAAGCTAGAATCTAGCAACACATTTTCTAGTTCACAATTTATATAAGTAGGGAACAAAATATCACTCAAATCCACCTTTGGCAGTGCAAAAAACACCCGCAAAAGCGAATGCGCGCTAGTGTCTTTTAAAAATTCTATTTCTTTGATTTCTACCCACGCATTTAGCTTATTTTTATCCCCCATTTTGCCAAATCCTAGTGAGATGTCCCGCGCTTCTAGCGTATCTATTAGGGCGATATATGGCGAAGCACACGAGATACTTGCCACCCCAGAGCAATCAAAAGGCGCATATTGTAGCGTAGGCATATCCTCTCTTACTTGCTCTAAATACGCATTTATCGAGGTTTTTAGGGTGGATTTTAGCTGATAGCTTGCATAAAAAAGCACTCCCAAAAGCACGATAATCAGCACCGCGCCAAATCCCAAAAAGATTATGGCAAATCGTTGTTTTTTGTCCGTTGGCAGAGTGATTTTTGGCAGACAAAATCGTTGCAAAAAGGTAAATTTTGGTAGTTTCATTGTCTTTCTTTGTCGTTTGGTTTTTCGCTTTGCTATTATTTGCTAGTAGTGGTTAGCGCACTCTAGCGCGAAAAAAGGATTTTATGATAAGTCTTTGCTTTTGTGTGTCGCAGATACACGATATTATGCGTATATGGGCATAGCAGGATTGCCCCCCTTTTTTCGTGCTTTTTAGCCTTTGTCTTGTTATCTTTGTCGAGCTGATTTTGGCTATTTGCTTGCCACATTTCATAGCAAGCAGAGAGGCTAAAATCTATGCTAGCGATTTTTGCCCTATCTGCGAAAATCTCATAGCTAAAATCCTCTTTTGATTCTTTGTCGTTTGGTGTTTGATTGCTTATTTTTGCATTTTGCATTTTTGCTAGTAAGATTTTGTGAGGTAGGACGCTAGCGATGCGCAAATCTGCGTTTGTGCTTAGCATAGAATACGCACTTCCAAAGATTGAGCCAAGTAGCCCAAGCCCAGAATTTACCTGTTCTAAACCTTTGCTAAGTCCTAGTTGCGTGGCGACTTTTAGGCTAGCGGAGACAAATGCGCGCGCAATGATAGTTTTTAGCTGTTTTTCAAACTCTGTGGCGATGATATTATCCGTATTTGCTAGCTCATCAAATGCGATAGATTCTGTGTTTGTGTGGGTAGATTTTGGGCTAGATTCTATGCCGTAGCTATTTGCAAAGCTTACCCCCTCGACAAATTGAGGCAATGCGATACCAAAATGATACAAGCCATTTGAAGTGATGATGGGGAGTGAAAATTTAAACTCTTTTTTGTGTGCTTGCCTGCCCTCTTCTAGCAATATCCAAGTATAAAACGCCATAGAATCTAGCTTTTCTAGCTCATCTTTATGCGCTTCATAGATTTTGCTAGATTCATTATTTGCGTCATTTTCGCTCTCTGCCAAATCATTATTTATAGCATTTACAACCATAGCGCGAAATGCCCTGCTAGATTCTGCATTTGCCCTAAAATCCGCGCTATTTAGATAGAGTATGTCTTGTGCGATAGATTCATTTTGCGTGATTCCATAGGATTCTTTTAGGTAGTCTATGCCCTTATTGTCGCCATTTAGCGCAAAAAATAGCCCTGAAATATAGCTTACCGCAGGGTTTATAAACCCATCAAATGCCCGAAATTTCGCCAAATTTGAATAAGTGGATTCTAGCTCCCTGTTTGCTTGGAGTTGGGAGCTATCTTTATTTACCACGCCTTTTGCCTTGCTTTTGGCGTATCGTTCATTTTCTTCTTCTAGGGCTTTATTGATTTGCTTGGCGTAGTAGTCTTTTGTCCGCCTTTGCCTATCGTTTGCGCGGTTTAGCTCTACGCGTGTCGCACTCATATCGCCGTTTTCATTAGCTTTTTCCATCTGGGCTAATGCCTTATAATAGTTTAAAAACACCCCCTCATACATATTGCCCCTATACGCCATCGCATTGTCATTTACGATAGCTGCGCCCACTTGTGCGCCACCTTTTGCTAGCAGTCCCTCCCCCTCATACTTGCTAAATAGATTTTCGCTTTTTTCTAGTAGCTCTATGGCGTTTTCACTCCCCGCACTAAACGCACTAACGCCCGCTTGACTAAGCCATAATAAATCCTTATCATCACTCTTTTTTAGCGCAAAATCACTTGCTTGCTTTGCGTCTTGATAGTAGTAAGTGTGGGCAAATTTTTCTAGGCTTTTTATATCTGTGGCACAGCCACTAAAAAGCGTGATAATCCCTAGCACGCAAGATAAAAATCCAATATGTTTCAAGGTTTGATTTTTCTTTGGCATTTGTTTTTCCTTTTATTTTATTTTTTTTGTCATTGCGATTGCAGTGGCAAATCCACCACAAAGCAATCCATAAAAAAATCTTGCCACGATTTTGCTTATACAAAATCTTACGCAAAATCTTGCCAAAATCTAGCAACGACAAGATTTCCCCTTCCATTGCAAGAGTTACAATGCCTCTTAAAACCCCTCCCTTGCGGAGCTTGCGGAGTGGGTTTGGGGGTGGGTAAAGTCATTGCCAAAAATACGACTTTGCTAAAAATCACATTTTTTGGCAATCCAAAACGCTACTTTTTGTCATTGCGAGATTTTGCGCAAGCAAAATCGTGGCAATCCACACCACAACATTGCCAATATCGCAGTATCCGCAATATCGTAGTATAGATTGCCAAGCGGATTTTGACAAATCCGCTCGCCAAATCCGCTCTCCAATGACAAAATCTAAGACAACATTGTAGTATTTCATACATTAAAATCTATTAAATTCTCACATAAATCAACGCAAAATCTAATCAATCCCGTGTCAATTTGTGCTAAATCTCGTAAAATCCTAAAATTTACCCAATTTTTTGGCTTGTTTGGCATTCTTTTTGTTTGGATTTGATATAATTTGCTTGAAAATATCCCTTACTTTAAGAGGTTTGCTATGAAATATACTACTAAACTTCACACAAAAATTAACGCAAAATTTAACACAAACAAATACACCAAAAATCTCGCTATCTCGCTAGCCATAGCCTTTGTTAGTATGGAGGGTGCAAATGCGCTAGAATTTGGCGGGATGGGCAATGTCTCTGCGGGTATGGGTGGCGCAGGTGTAGCACTCAAGCAATCCCAATGGGCGTTGTATTATAACCCTGCATTGCTAGGCGTGGTAAATAAATCTAGCTTTGCATATAGCTTTGGCGCGGGGTATAAAGAGACAAATTTGCTAGGGGCAGCGGGGATAGATACTGATAATATCGAAAAAATGGGGAATCAGCTAAGTAGCTTATTTAGTGGCAATGGCACGGGAGTTACCACTTCCACACAAAGCGTGCAAGGCAGAAATGCTTCACAACCCAATACCCAAAATACTCAAATAAGTGGGCTTAGCTCATCTTTTGAAGCGGTGCTAAAAGATTTTACAGGTAACACAAGTGGCAATCCAACTACGGAAGATTTGGCAAAAACGCTATCCAAACTAGCAGGTGGCACAGGAACTGAAACTGATGTGTCTAAGGCTTGGGCAGAGGTGCAAAAAAATGGCAAAATCGATGAAGTCAAAAAATCCCTACAAGATTCCATAAAAAAACAAAATGACACAGATGGCTCTCTAGGGCTACTTAGTGGGCTTATAGATTCTCTAGATGAGAGCAGTATCGGCAGTGTGATTAACACACTAGGCAAAGGTGAGAAAATCGACTTAACCAAAATGCTTGGCAGTGGTGGAATCACGCTAAAAGCTAGCTCAAATGATGTGATAAAAAAGTTTTTGCGTGATATGGAATCCCTCTTTAATATGCTAAATCAAAATGATTTTAGCGTATCTAGCCAAAATGGGCTTATCATCACTTATAGTGGCAAAAACAATAATTGGGGGATTTCGCTAGGATTGCTAGCAAGCGCGTATGCAAACGCAAATGCCAAAATCGATGAAAATCATAAACGGCTAATCATCACGCAAGATAGCACGCATATAGAAGTGAGCGCAGGCAAAGATAGCGTAACCGTAAAGCAAGTAAATGGCAACACCAACTCCGCGCTAAGCAAAGATGCAAATCACCAAATAAGTGCTAGCACGCTAGCAGTAGCTGAAGTCCCGCTAGGCTATGGCTATGCGTTTCATACGAGATTTGGGACATTTGGGCTAGGAATCGCGGGCAAATATATCCACGCAGGCGGGTATGTGCTAGAATCAAGCGGTGGCTATGATACAATCGCTAAAAATATCAGCTTTAGCACCAAAGACATTGTGCAGACTTCTACTTGGGGCGTGGATGCGGGGCTGCTATATATGCCTAGTTTTTCAAAAAATCTAATCTTTGGCGTGGTCGGCAAAAATCTAAACGCACCCAAAATCAAAACCAACAAAAAAACTATCGAGCTAAACACACAGGTGAGGGCGGGGGTAAGCTACTCTTTGTGGAAAGAGCGCGTAGTTTTCGCGCTAGATGCGGATTTGCTAGCAAATGAGACGCTATCTAGCACGCGTCCTTATTCGCAAATGATAGGCGGGGGCGTGATGTTTGATTTTAAATATGTGGATTTTAGGTTTGGCAGTATGTATGATTTCCGCGACACGACAAAAGAGGGCGTGATTTTGACAGGCGGGATAAATATTTTAGGATTTTTAGACATCGCCGTGCAAAGCAACCTAAATCTAACGCCTATGCCAATGGTGTCTAATAGCCTAAAATTGCCAAGCTATCTAAATGTCAAAATCGGCGGCGGTTTTAGCTGGTAGGTTTTTTGGTAGATTTTTGGTGGATTTTGACTTTTTTTGATTTTTTATTTTGCTTTTTTTGCGTTGTTTCGCGCTGTGTTTTTAATTTTTTTTGATTTTTGATTTTGTTTTGTTTATTTTGTTTTTGACTTTTGTTTTGTTGCCTTATCTTGCCCTGCTTTTTTGTTTTTATTTTTGTTTTTGATTTTTCTTTTGTTGTGCTTTGTCGCTTGTTTGTTTGATTTTTGTTTGTTGATTGTTTTTTTATTGTTTGTGTCTTTGTTTTTTAGATTTTATATTTGTTTTTGCGATGGGATTTATTTTTGTAGTGGGTTTTGTTTTGTAACGGATTTTGGGATTTTCGTTATTTTTAGCTAAACAAGCAAGACGCAGTTTTTCTAAAACGCAGTTTATTTTAGAAATGCGTTAGATTTTGCGTGGCAATGGTGGCACAATGGTGGCGCAATGGTAGCAATGTATGTTGAGATACTTTGGACTCTTGCGAAACCTTAGCATTATGATTTATGACTTGTGGATTGCCACGATTTTGCAATTTTTTGACAAAATCGCAGATTCTCGCAATGACAAAATAATGGCAATCTATCGGTATAAAACACCAAAAAATAAGATTTTGACAAAACTAATAAAATAGATTGCTACGCAAATGCTACTTTTGACAAAGTCGCATTTGCTCGCAATGACGGAATGTTTGTCGTATGACAAGCGGATAGATTGCCACGCGTTGCGTTGCAACGCTCGCAATGACGGAAGCAGAGTCATTATCCGCAATGGCAGAAGTGGAATCATTGCTTACAATGACGGAATGTTTGCCGTCATACTGCGATTTTGTAGAAATCGAAGCTTCTCTCTTATTGTCATATTGAGCGTGTAATCGCGAAATATCTCTACTTACATTTTTAGATTTTGAGATATTTCGGGCTACGCCCTCAGTATGACAAGGATTAGGATTTTGGATACTTCGCTTATGCGCATTAGGATAAAATACCCACCCCCTAACCCCCTCCGCAAGGGAGGGGGGACAAGAAGTGTGCAAATCCGCAAGAGAGTAGGAAATCCTGTCATTGTGAGATTTTGCAATGGTATCGCAAGTTTTTTGCATTGCCGTTGTGAAATTTTGCATTGCCGTCATTGCGAGCACAACTTGTTGTGCGTGGCAATCCAAAATAAACCCACTCCCTTGCGGAGAGGGTTTTTGCTTCGGCTAACGCCTCGCAACCCGTTGGGTGGGGGTGGGTAGATTTGTCATTGTGAAATTCTTCGACTTTGTCATTGAGAGTTGCGTTGTCGTCATTGCGAGATTCTGCGCGTAGCGTAGAATCGTGGCAATCTATCGATACAAAATACCGAAAAACACGATTTTTACACAACTAATAAAATAGATTGCCACGCGGATTTTTTCAAATCCGCTCGCAATGACGGAATGTTTGTCGTATGACAAGCGGATAGATTGCCACGCGTTGCGTTGCAACGCTCGCAATGACGGAAGCAGAGTCATTATCCGCAATGACGAAATGCTTGCTTTCATACTGCGATTTTGCAGAAACCTAAGCATTTCTCTTGTTGTCATATTGAGCGCGTGAGCGCGAAATATCTCTATTTGCATTTTGAAGTTTTGAGATACTTCGGTTTCTACGAAACCTCAGTATGACAAGGATTTTCGTCATTGCGAGAATTTAGGCTTTTGTCAAAAAGGCTAAATTCGTGGCAATCCACACTTTACAAATTCAAAAAAAAAAAAAAAAAAACATATTTTGTAATTTTGATGATATGGATTGCCACGCAAGTCTTGTGTTTTGCTCGCAATGACGGCAACACCGCCTATACTACCGACTTTTGCTATACTGCAAACATTTGCCATACTTAAGCATAAGAGAAATATCTAAAAACACTAAATACTTAATCCACAAATGCCTAATCTGCCCACAAAATCTAGCCACCGCAAAACACCATATTTACGCCATAAAAGCTAGCACCGCAAAACACCACATTTTGCCCCATAAAATCACTTAATCATTTCTCTTAGCTCGCCTTCACTTATGATTTTCACGCCCAATTCGCGTGCTTTTTGCTCTTTGCTCCCCGCATTTTCGCCACATAGGACAAAATCCGTTTTCGCGCTCACACTCCCGCTTACCCGCGCTCCTAGCGATTCTAGTTCGTCTTTTATCTCATCTCTACTGCGTGAGAGCGTGCCTGTGATGACGAAAGTTTTGCCACTAAAAATCTGCCCTCCAAAATCCTGTCCTATAAAATCCTGCCCCCCAAAATCCCCATTTACTCCCAAATCAAAGCCCTTATCATCGCTAGATTTTACACTAGAATCTAGCGATTTTTTAGGGGGGATTTTTGGGTTTATGATTGCTAAAATCTTAGATATGATTTCCGCATTTATCTTGCCAAATTCTAAAATCGATTCTGCCATTTCCTCTCCAAAGCCATTTATACTCAAAATCTCATCTTTAGATTTTGTGAAAAACTCCGCTCCAAACGCATTTGCAAGCTGTTTGCTAGCCCACTCGCCGATATTTGGCACGCCTAGTGCGTTTATCACGCGCCATAGCTCAACCCCTTTGCTTTTTTCTATCGCTTCTAGCAAATTGCTGATTTTCTTGTCTTTAAATCCCTCCAAATCCTCCAAATCCTCGCGCTTTAACGCATAAATATCTAAAATCGAAGTGATTTTGCCCGCATCATAAAGCAAGTAGATGATTTTTTCGCCTAAGCCATCGATATTTAGGGCTTTTTTGCTCGCAAAATGCACGATAGATTCTTTGACTCTTGCTTCGCAGGCTAGATTTGCACAGCGGATAAAAATATCCTCTTTGATTAGTTCGCCATCACAAATCGGGCAATGCGTGGGGGGCGTTATGGGCGTTTGTGTGCCATCTCGTCTTGCGGGGATTGATTTTATGATTTTGGGGATTACATCGCCACTGCGGATTAAAATCACAAAGTCATTTATTTGTATGTCTTTTTTGGCGATTTCTGCGTAGTTGTGCAAGGTGGCACGCGCGATTTTTGCGCCCTCGATTTCTACGGGCTCTAGCTCTGCTACGGGCGTGATGACCCCTGTGCGCCCGACTTGATGCGTGATGGATAGAAGTTTGGTGATTTTTTCTAGCGCGGGAAACTTATACGCGCACGCAAAGCGCGGGGATTTTGTCGTCCAGCCTAGCTCTTTTTGGGATTCAAAACTATCTAGCATTATTACCATTCCATCTAAAAGCATTTCAAAGCTATCTCGTTTGGATTTTAGCTTTTCATAGTGCGCTTGGATTTCTTGCGCGTTTTTGGCTACTTTTAAATCCCCCAAAAATTGCGCAAACCCAAAATCTTGGATTTTGCGCAATGCCCCAAAAAAGCTAGAATCTAGCGGGGTTTGCGACTCTGCGCTACTGCCTATGCCCCACGGGATAAATAGCAGTTTGCGCCTAGCTGTAATGCTACTATCTAGCTGGCGCAGTGAGCCTGCAGCGGCGTTTCTAGGGTTTGCAAAAAGGGCTTCTCCACTTTGCAATCGCTCGTTATTTATGCGCTCAAAATCCTCTTTTTTGATTACGACTTCGCCACGAATCTCTATCAAATCTTTATGCAAAATCTGCAAAGGGATAGAGCGAATCGTCTTTGCATTGTGCAAGACTTCCTCGCCTACTAGCCCATCGCCACGCGTTGCCGCGCTGATTAGATGTCCATTGTCATAGCGTAGATTTAGCGAAGCCCCGTCAAATTTGGGAGAGCATACAAAAGAGGCATTTGGATAGATTTTTAGGATTTTATCTATCCATTGAGCCATTTCCTCATAGCTAAACACATCATCTAAACTCCACATTCTGCTTAAATGCGTGGCTTTGCTAAAAGACTCTAGCACCTCGCCTCCTACGCGCTGTGTGGGGGAGTATGGCAAGATAGAATCCTTATGCAAATCCTCATAAGATTTTACTTTATGATAGAGTATGTCATACTCGTCATCGCTAGCGATAGGGTCATCTAGGACATAGTAAGCGTGGGCATATTTGCGTAGTTTTTCAACAGCTTGTTGGTATTGTTCAAAAGAAGTAAGCATTTTTTGCCTTTTATAAGAGTTTGTAAAGAAAAAATGAAGTAAAATTGTATAATTTTTTGCATAAGTTTTGGCATACAACTATCCCAAAAACTTGCCCAAAACCTGCCTAATAGAATCTAATCTACGCAAAACCACTTAAAAAGGAGTTCGCTTGATACAAGATATAGACCAAAAAACAAGCCTGCATCTAAACAACGAAACGCAATTTTTGTGCTTTACCCTTGATGATAGCAATCCTTTGGCACTTTTCCCAAGCAATCAAAACGGCACAAATCCACAAAATCTAGCAAGCCCAAATGCGCAAAATCTAGCAAATACCGCAGGCAAGACAAACGCTACAAACGCGCAAAATGGACAAAACAATGGACAAAATCCGCAAGCAAGCCACGCAAATATTGCAAATATCGCAAATATCACAGACGCAAATAATCCAAACGCCACGACAATCTGTCCGCATTGTGGCGGGGCTGTGTGCCCGCATTGTGGCAATGTGGTGGATTCTGCGGAGAGTGGCGATGTGGCACAAAATCCACATTTGCAAAATCTTGCACAAAATCCTGCGCAAGATTTTGCACCACAAGAAAATGTAGAAAATCTAGCCCCAAATCCGCAAGATTCGATATATTCTGGTGCTTCTAATAGCACAAACGCCACAAGCACCACGCACAATAAAGCGCAAAATTCACTTATCACAAATCTAACCGCCCATAATCCACCAAATGCCCAAAACACGCAAAATCTACCAACCGCAAAAACTCACACCCAAAGCGAAATGGGCGAGAAAAAAAGCCACACTCACCCATTGCTAGAAAACCTAGAATCAAGCGTGTTTAGCCCCGTTTCTGGTGAAAAAATGGGCGAGCAACTTTATGCGATAAATGTATTTAAAGTGCGCGAAATCATTTATTATGATGGGGAAATCACAGAGACTGCGGGCGAAAAAGATGGACTTGTGCTTGGGTTTTTAACGGTTAGGGGGGAATCTATGCCGCTTATTGATATGCGCAGGTGGCTTTATTTTAGCGCAAATGACCCGCATAGAGATTTGCGCCCTTTTTCGATAAATTCTCAAAAAAGCCTTGTGGTGATTTGTCATTTTTCTAGCCAAAATATCGGGCTTAAGATTTTGGGAGTGAAGCGAATCATCAACAAAAGTTGGGGCGAAATCACAGCAGGCGGGGAGTTTGGGTTTGATGGGGAAAGCAAGGTGGTGGCTACGACAAAATATGATGATGGCTCGGTTATCCAAATTTTAGATGTTGAGCGAATGGTAGCAGATGCGTTCCCTGATATGACGGACTCAAATAGACTTGAAATCAGCAATTTGCAAGCCATTCATAGCAACAAACTTATCCTTGTCGCAGAGGATTCAAAATCCGCTAGCAAGGCGTTGGGATTGATTTTGGAGCATTTGCATTTGCATTATATGAGTTTTGCAAATGGCGAGGGGTTGCTTGATTATTTGTATTCTGAAGGTGTGGCAAGTCAAGTGGGGGCTGTGATTACGGATTTGGAGATGCCAAAAATATCGGGCTTTGAAGTGCTAAAAAGAATCAAAAACAACCCAGAATCTAGAGGGATTCCTGTGATTGTAAATTCATCGATGAGCAGCGATTCTAATGTCGAAATGGCGCAAAAACTAGGCGCAGATGCCTTTATCTCAAAATCAAATCCCGCAGAAGTCGAAGAGCATTTACGCAGATTTTTAATCTAAAATCGCGCTTGCAAAAAGTCGTATAAAAAAATCGTAGCAAAAAAGGCGTGGCAAAAAAAAATCGTATTTCAAAAAAAATGTGGCAAAGAGGCGTGATTTAAGATTTTGGATACATAAATCAATCTTTTTGCAAATAATCTTTTTGCAAGGCATTTTGCAAACCAAAATAACAAACCAACTTAAAAAGGAAATCTATGCAAAGAACGCATTTATGCGCTAAAGTCAAAGAAAATCTAATCGGGCAAGAAGTGGAAGTATGCGGGTGGTGCAATTCTTATAGAGACCACGGGGGCGTGGTGTTTATCGATTTGCGTGATAGTAGCGGGCTAGTCCAGCTTGTGTGTGATTCTACCTCCACGCCTAAGGCTTATGAGATAGCACAAAGCGTGCGCGATGAGTTTGTCCTGCTAGCAAAAGGAAAGGTGCGAGCGCGAGGCGAAGGGCTAGAAAATCCAAAGCTAGAAACGGGCAAGATTGAGATTTTAATCGACACGCTAATCATCGAAAACAAAGCAAAAACTCCGCCAATCCTTGTAAATGACGAAAACATAAGCGATGAGCTAAAGCTAAAATATCGCTACTTAGATTTGCGTAGCCCAAAGGCTTTGAGTGTATTTAAAACTCGTAGCAATATCACAATGAGTGCTAGAAATAGCCTGCAAAAAATGGGATTTTTGGAAGTGGAAACACCGATTTTGACAAAGCAAACGCCAGAGGGGGCTAGGGATTATCTAGTCCCTAGCAGGATTCACGATGGGGAGTTTTATGCCTTGCCACAAAGCCCGCAGCTTTTCAAACAGCTTCTTATGATAAGCGGATTTGATAGATATTTCCAAATCGCAAAATGCTTTAGAGATGAGGATTTGCGCTCAGATAGACAGCCAGAATTTACCCAAATCGATGTGGAGATGAGCTTTTGTGATGAAAATGATGTGATGGGTGTGTGCGAAAATCTACTAGCAGATATTTTTGGCGCGCTAAATCTCCCCATAAAGACGCCATTTGTGAGAATCCCATATAAAGAGGCGATGGAAAAATACGGCAGCGATAAGCCAGATTTGCGTTTTGGTTTGCCACTTGTGGAGGTTGGGGATTTGTTTGTGGATTCTAGTAATGAGATTTTTGCCTCTATCGCTAAAGATTCGCAAAAAAATCGCTTCAAAGCCCTATGCGTAAAAGGCGGGGATAATTTCTATTCGCGCAAAATGCTAGGCGAGGCAGAAGAGTTTGTGCGAAAATTTGGCGCAAAAGGGCTAGCATATATCCAAATCAAAGACGAGCCAAAAGGACCGCTAGTCAAATTTATCAGCCAAGAGAATTTAGGCAAGCTCTTAGAGCGCGTGGGAGCGGAGCAGGGGGATATTATCTTTTTTGGTGCGGGGGATAAAAAAAGCATTTGGGATTATATGGGGCGACTTCGCGTGAAAATCGCCCAAGATATGGGGCTAATCAACAAAGGGGAATACAATTTTGCGTGGGTGGTTGATTTTCCAATGTTTGAGAGAAATGAAGAGGGCGTAGTTTCTGCCTTGCACCACCCTTTCACTATGCCAAAAAATCTAGCAGAATACAAGGCGGATTCTACCGACATAGAATCGATAGAATCTATCGCCTATGATGTCGTGCTAAATGGCGTAGAGCTAGGCGGAGGAAGCCTAAGAATCCACAAAATGCAAACCCAACAAGCCGTATTTGATTTGCTAGGGATTAGCAAGCAAGAGGCACAAGAAAAGTTTGGATTCTTGCTTGATGCTTTGCAGTATGGTGCGCCACCGCACGGGGGGTTTGCTATCGGGCTAGATAGGCTTGTTATGCTTGTTACAGATTCTGCGAGTATCCGCGATGTCATCGCATTTCCCAAAACCCAAAAAGCCACTTGCCCGCTTACCTCCGCACCAAGCGCGGTGGGCGAGGAGCTATTGCGTGAGTTGCACATTCGCTTACGCAATCCACAAAAAAATTCGCTACAATAATGCGTCTTGCAAAAAAATCGTAGCGCATTTATGAAGCCTTTTTACACCAAAATCAAACATAAGGAGAAGCAAATGAAAAAGCTTTTTTTAATCATCGGAGCACCGGGCAGTGGCAAAACCACAGACGCAGAGCTAATCGCTAAGAAAAATCCAAAATCAATCGTGCATTACTCCACAGGGGATTTGCTCCGCGAGGAAGTAAAGCGCGGTAGCGAGCAGGGCAAAATCATAGGCGAAATCATCGCCAAAGGAAATCTAGTGCCTTTAGAAATAGTCGTAAGCACGATAATATCGGCTATGCAAAACGCCCCAAAAGACATAATCATAATCGATGGCTACCCGCGCAGTGTCGAGCAGATGCAGGCATTGCACGAAAAGCTACAATCCCAAAATCTAGTCAAACTTGCAAGCGTCATAGAAGTCTCTGTAAGCGAAGCAGTGGCAAGAGAGCGCGTGCTAGGCAGGGCTAGGGGGGCTGATGATAATATCGAGGTGTTTAACAACCGAATGAGAGTGTTTTTGGACCCGCTAAAAAGTATTGAAAACTTTTATGGGGCAAGGAAACTGCTACATAAGATTGACGGGGAGCGCACCATAGAAGAAATCGTAGCCGAGATGAATGACTTTGTCATACAAACAGCGAAAAATCTAAAATAGATTTTGTTGTGAAAAAGTCATAAATCTAGCCAAAAAATCCAAAATCAATAAAAGGAACAAAAATGGACATCTCAAAAATAGAAGTAGGCAAAATACCAAGTAGCATAAACGCCATAATCGAAATCCCCTATGGCTCAAATATCAAATACGAAGTGGATAAAGACTCGGGTGCGGTGGTAGTCGATAGGGTGATGTATAGTGCTATGTTTTATCCAGCCAATTATGGTTTCGTGCCAAATACTTTGGCAGATGATGGCGACCCTGCGGACATTCTCGTGCTAAATGAATACCCTTTGCAAGCGGGCAGCGTGATAAAAACTCGGCTAATAGGCGTGCTAATAATGGAAGATGAAAGCGGAATGGACGAAAAGCTACTAGCCGTGCCGATTAGCAAAATCGACCCACGATATGACAATATCAAAAGCCTGCAAGATTTGCCACAAATCACCCTTGATAGAATCAAAAACTTTTTTGAAACTTACAAAACATTAGAGCCAAACAAATGGGTAAAAGTCAAGGACTACCTAGACACAAACGAAGCTGAAAAAATTCTAAAAAAAGCGGTGGAAAATTATCAAAAATAGTAAAAAATAAGCGAAATAGGCAACTTTGTTTTTGCTTGTTTTTTGTTTGTGCGCTATTGCGTTTTTGTGTGCCATCGTTTGCGCGCTAAAATCCAAAAAAGCAAATCTAAAAACGCTAGCGGTATGATTTGCTATATTTTTTGCCATACTTTGCCACATTTACAACACTTTGCCACACTTGAAGTTTTTGAATGTTTTTTAAGGTTTTTGCAAAAACGCGAAGTGTCAAAAATCAAAATCCTTCAAAAAATCACCACGATTTGCATTATTTGCGTTATTCTCGCAATGATTGATTGTGTTTTTTAGATTTTTTCTTAGATTTTGCTTATTTTTCTTAGATTGTGTTGGATTTTGTTAGATTTTATGATGTGCGATATTTTTATGCAAGTTTAAGACATATAAAACGCCTTTTGTTGCGATATTTATCCAACCTTTAAAAATTTAAAACTTCGTATTTTGTCCGCTTGTATGAATGTTTAAGCGGGGAACATATAGTAAGCGATATTAAACATTGCGTTTTCTCGCGTTTTTTTATAAAAACTAGTTTTGTAAAAAATTTGAAAATTTTTATTTTGCGTATTTGGCTTCTAATTGTTTTAGATAGTTTTCCCATTCTCTAAAATTGGACTCTCGTTGCTCAAAATTAGCTTCAAAATCTTTCAAGTTAGCTTCAATATCCCTAAAATTAGCTTCAAACTCTCTAGAAGTTTTTTCAATATTGTTTTTATCAACCAACATTTTGAGTTGATTATTTAATACTTCGCCCTTATCAATTAATGCTCTGTTGTTGTCAGCTAACATTTCAAGTTCATCATCTAACGCCTTGTGTTTATTTTTGAATGTATTGATTTTGTGTGATTCAGAATCTGTTAAATTAAAATATATTACTAAATTGTTGTGCTTATCACATATCGCATTGAATTTATCACCTAACACTTTGGACTTATCTCGTAACGCATTGTTTTTATCTTGCAAAGCATTTAATCCTGCTTCTAAGATTCTTTTTAAGCCTTTTAATTCTGGCATTTGTAGTCCTTTCAAAAAAGAAATAAAAAGCGGATTATATCTTAATTTTGTTTTGTTCTCTCTCCGCTTTTTAGTATTTTTAATTTTTAGCTTAAAATTTTACAAAATCCCCTTTAAAAAATTATTTTTATGCTTTTTGCTAGCGTGATATTTTGCGTAGCGTTTGTCAAAATCCACTCGCAATAACCCCCACCCAACTTCATTACAAACCATTAGCCAAATCAAAAATCCCCTCCGCAATGTAAGCTAGAATCCACACCTTGCCACGCATTGCATAAAAGTAGAGCATAATGATTTGTGATTTTTAATATTTTTTTGCTTTGCTTTTTTTAAAAAATGTTGATTTTTTGTGATTTTTTTGTGTTTTAGATTTTGATTTACTTTGTTTTACTTTGTGCGATTTTGGCAAAATCCACAAAAAAACCGCAAAACAAAAAATCCACAAACAAAAAACCACAAAATAGATAGGCACGATATTACAAACAAATGCTACAATGTGGCTTTGCAAATGTCCTTGCAAGACTTCGTAGCAAAACTTCAACGCGATGCGCAAAAATCTTATGCGCACAAAATCTTACAAACTAAGGAATCTAATGCAATCCCTAAGCAGAAATACCAAAGAAACGCAAATCACCGCAAAGCTAGACATTTATGGCAGTGGCAAATCCAAAATCCACACAAATATAGGCTTTTTTAACCATATGTTAGAAGCGTTTAGCAAGCACGCGCTGTTTGATTTGGAGCTAGAGTGCAAGGGGGATTTGGAAGTGGATTTTCATCATAGCGTGGAGGATTGCGGGATAGTCATTGGCAAACTTTTGGCACAAAGCATTTACCCTGTGCAAAATATCGAGCGATTTGGCAATGGTGCAGTGGCGATGGATGAAGCCTGCGTGGAATGTGATTTAGACATTAGCAATCGCGCGTTTTTGGTGTTTGACACAAGTGCTTGTGAGTATAGGGGCAGGATTTTAGATTTTGATATTGAGCTAGTGGAGGAGTGGCTTAGGGCTGTGTGTTTTAACGCAAATATCACAGCACATATCACAATCAAGCGCGGGAAAAATCTACACCATATCACAGAGGCGATTTTTAAAGCCTTTGCATTGTCGCTTCGCAGGGCATTGGCACAAAATCCACGCGTGCAGATTCCTAGCACAAAAGGCTGTTTATAACCAAAATCTACAAACGCAAAATCTACAAAATCAAACAAAATCAAAAGGCTAAAAATGATAAAACTACTACTACTTGATGTCGATGGCACGCTAACTGATGGCAAAATCACGCTTATTGAAAATGGAAAAAGCATAATGGAAGCAAAAAGTTTCAACATAAAAGATGGGCTAGGAATCGTAGCGTGGCTAAAAATGGGCAAAGAAGTAGCAATAATCTCGGGCAGAGAATCCGCTAGCACGCGCACACGCGCAGAGGAGCTGGGTATCACGCGGGTATTTTTGGGCGTAGAGGACAAAGCAAGCACGGCACAAAAAATCATATCTGGGCTAAATGTGCAAAAAAATGAAGTCGCTTGCATAGGCGATGATGTCAATGATTTGGGGTTGTTTGCTCAAAGTGGAATGTCCTTTGCGCCTTCTAATGCAAATGCGTATATCAAAAAAAAAGCTGATATTGTGCTAAATGCACGCGGTGGCGAAGGCGCAGTGCGCGAAATGATAGATTTTATCATCTCGCGTGATGAAAAAGAGCAGGCGGAATTTTTGGCGATGTATCAAAAAAGTGCGAAATAATGTCTAAAAAATCCGCACAAAAATCTACAAAAATAGAATTTGCAAAATAAAATCCGCAAGCATAAAATCTACAAAGAAATTTGCAAAAAAGAAAATCTGCGAACATAAAATCCGCAAAAAAAAAAAGAATCTAAAAAGAAAAGAGAGAATCTAAAATGAATCGATTTTTTAGCTATATGCGTATTAGATTTTCTAGGGCATTGCTCTTGCGCAAAAGAGAGGAAATAGCCCTAAGCTACGAATACACAGAGGGAATGCTTAGCCCAAAGCAAATCGCTAGATTTTACTTTCTTAGATTTTTAAATCTTATCGTTTCGTATTTTTCATCATCGTTTTTGATTCATTGGTTTTTTTGGGGATTGTTAGTCGCTATGCTTGTGTTTATCAAAATCTCCGCGACAGATACGCAAGAAATCCTAAGGCAACGCGCACAAATGCCAATCCTTGAGCTATATGATTATCACATTTATGACGCAGACAAAGACTACATAAAAGCGAGTTTGCAGGGGCAAAAAGCGTTGCGATTTGCCGAGTATGAAATCGGCTATGAAACTATCGTAACCACCAAAAGCGATAAAAACTCAAAATCTATCGCCTACATATACGGCGAGGAAGTTCGTAGGGTAGATGATGAATACATATTTGACAAAGGCGGTGTGTATGCAAAAGATAGTGGGGAGAGCTTTTGGAGCAAGAGGGGAATCTATGATTTGAAAAAAGGGATTTTTAGGGGGATTGGGGAGTTTTGGGCAGTGTCGCTAAGTGGCGATTTTGAAGGGGAAAATATCATCTACAAACAAAAAGAAGGCACAATGACAGCAGAAAATATCAAAGCTAAAATCTTTTTGGATAAAGATTTTGACAAAACAAAACATAATTAAAGGAAAATCACAAATGAAAAAATGCTTTTTGGTGGGTTTTGTGGCGATTTTTGGGCTAGGGTGCTTTGGGTTTGGCGATGAGCTGCTAATCGATGCAAAGCGCGTATTTGCCGATGAGAAAAAAGGCGTAACAAGCGCGGAGGGGAGCGTGCATATCACAAAAGAGCGCGACAAACTAAACGCTGATAAAGTCAATGTCTATATGAATAAAGAGCGCAAGCCATTTAAATTTGAAGCGATTGGCAATGTGGATTTTCATATTTTCACGCAAGATGGGCGAGAGCTAAAAGGCAAAAGCGATACGCTAATCTACCTCATAGAGCAAAGCGAATATCAGCTAATCGGGCGGGCAGAGGCAAAAGAGATAGGCAAGCCAAACTATCTCAAAGGTGAAAAAATCATTTTCAATAATAAAGAAAATTTTGCAAATGTCCAAAGCGAGGGAGATGCGCCTGTGCGGGTGATTATTGATTTGAACGATATAAATAAAGACAAAAATAGCAAACCTTAGATTATGTCTTGGAGTATGTTTTGGATTATGATTTTAGTCGCATTTGCTAAAATCTATTTTTCGCAAAAATTTGAGTAAAATCTTGGCAAAAATTTGCAAAATCTAAGTAAAAAAACTAACCTAAAAAAGAAGCCAAAATCTAACGCAGTGAAAAAACCACGATGATAAAAACAAAATATAGTAATTTTCTAACCTCTGCTAGCTCTGTGAAAAATGCCCCACCGCCTCTGCATAGCGAAGTGGCGATTTTAGGCAGAAGCAATGTCGGCAAAAGCACCCTTATCAATGAAATACTAGAATCAAATCTAGCCAAAAGCTCCTCTACGCCGGGCAAAACAAAGCTAATCAATTTTTTTGCCACACAATGGATAAAAACAGATTCTAGCCTAAAATCTAGCGACAAACAAGAAGAGATTTTTTCATCTAGCGTTGAGGTGGATTCTAAAAAATTGGATTCTAAAGAGGTTGATTCTAAAGAAGCAGATTCTAAAAAAGTGGATTTTAAAAAAGGGGATTCTAAAGAGGTGGATTCTCAAATTTCACTTGAATTTTTGCTTATTGATTTGCCCGGGATTGGCTATGCAAAGGTATCAAAAGAGGAACTAAAAGCGTGGCAAAAAAATCTATGGGATTTTATCTCCACGCGCAAAAGTATCAAACTTTTTTTGCATTTGATTGATTCTAGGCATACTGCTTTAGCGATAGATTCTATGCTTGAAAAGAGTATAAAATCCCTGCTAAAAGGCGACCAAAAATATTTGCAAGTTTTTACCAAAGCGGATAAATTAAGCAAAAATGATTTGGCAAAATTGCACCAAAAAAATAGCCAAAATAACGCTATAATTATGGCTTATAACAATAAAATCCCGCAAAAATATGGTGGCAAATCCCTGCTAAAAGAAGCTATTTTTAATGGAATTTTGGGATTAGATTTTGCAAAATCTAATCCCAAAATCTAGCGATAAAAAAAAGATTTTGTTAAAAAAGAGAAAATTTGACAAAATTTGCCAAATAAAAAAATCGCTTTTTGCCACCCCCAAAAAACATAAAATCCGCAAACACAAAAAGCCCAAAAAACTAAAACTCTAAAATCTAAAATCCAAAATCAAAAGAGTCCCTAAATGCAACTTCTATCCAAACCAGACCCCGATAAAAGCCTAAAAAAAATCGCTCTAGCCACCCTTGCTTGCATAGCGTTTTTTGTTTGGACTTTGCTTGGGAGTATATTTTTATTTTTGCCACCTATGCTAGGGGTGCTTTTTGTGCTTTTTATGGATTCGTATGCCAAAAAAAACACCACTGCCATCGTTACTATCGTGCTTTGCCTTATCATCTATGAGAGTGAAAAACAACTCCCGCTTGGGACTTTGCCCATCGTTTTTTTGGTGGTAAATTATCTTATTAGCGAGCGGTTTAATATCATTTTTGGGCATAATTCATTTTTTGTTTTTTGGTATATCATCGTGGTTTATGGCGTGTATTTTTTGGCACTTTATATCATCAAAATGTTTGGTGCGGGGGTAAATTTTTCGCTAAATGCGATTTTTATTTATTATTTTATCATCGAGTCATCTTTCGCCCTAGTCTATGAGCATCTAAAATGGAAGCGCAAAAAATGGTAATCCAAATATCCCACAACGCCAAATCCACACAAACAACGCGCAATCAACACGCGCAACACTAAGGTAGCATAATGAAAAATATCCCCATTCCATTTAGAATCACACTTTTAATCTTTGGTTTAGTGTGGATTTTGCTACTTTTAAAGCTATCAATCATAACGATTGCTAGATATGACCATTACGAAGAAATCGCTAGGCGAAATATGTTTAAACAAGAAGTGCTAGTGCCTGCAAGAGGGCTTATTTTGGATAGGCAGGGCGCACCTTTGGCGGTAAATGATTTGTTTTTTGGCGTGTTTTTAAAGCCATTGCTAAAAGAAAATGAACTAAAAACAGCCCTCCAAAAAATACAAGACAATATTCAAGGCGTAGATATTGAATCATTAAGAGAATCGTATGTCAAGCAAAATTCTGCGTATAATCACGAGCCTATACAAGTGGTGGATTATGTAAGCTATGATGATATGCAGGTGGTGTATTCTGTGCTAAATCAGCACGAAAACATTATCGTAAAGCCCATTTTTAAGCGGTATTATCCAAACGGCGAGCTAGCTTCACATATCATCGGCTATGTGGGTGCGGCGGATAAAAACGATGTGTTTTCAGACCCTATGAGCAAACACACAGGAATCATCGGCAAAGAGGGCATAGAGCGACAATATAACTCTATTTTGCAAGGACAGCTAGGCTACCGCGCTAGCATTGTCAATGCGTTTAACCAAAAAGTATCCCAAGCCGAAGAAGTGCGCCCACAAGTGCAAAATGATATTACGCTAACGATTGATGCGAGATTGCAAAAGGCGATTGATGAGGAGTATGGATTTGGCGAAAAAAACGGCTCTGCAATCGTTATGGATGTGCATAATGGCGAGATTTTGGCAGCGGGTAGCTACCCTGAATATGATTTAAATGATTTTGTAGGGGGCATAAGTATCCCAAAATGGAATGCCCTGCGCGATAATCCACATAAACCGCTTATAAATCGCTTTATAAACGGGCAATATCCCCCGGGCTCTGTTATCAAAATGGGCATTGCGATGTCGATTTTGGAGTTTGGAAATATCGATGAAAATACCAAAGTTGTTACGCCTTATTCGATTGTGATTGGCAATCACCATTTTCGCGATTGGAAAGCGGGGGGGCACGGAAGTGCTGATGCGTTTAAAGCGATTAGAGAATCTGTTGATGTGTATTTTTATAAAATGTCGCAAGTTGTGGGCGTAGAGCGAATGACGCAAGTGCTACACCAAATGGGATTTGGGCAAAAAAGTGGGCTAGATTTTCCGGGAGAATCTAATGGGATTTTGCCAACTCCGCATTGGAAAGCGCAGCGATATGGCGCGCCGTGGTTTGCAGGGGATACGGTGCAGACTTCTATCGGGCAGGGGTATTTCCTCACAACCCCTATGCAAATCGCTAGATATACCGCGCTTATCGCTTCTGGCAAGCTACCCACACCGCATTTTATCAAGCAGCAAAACACAGAGAGTATTACTTTTGAGTCAAAAGATGTGCTAAATGATTTTCAAAAATCTAAACTTTGGGTTTTGCAAAAAGGAATGGTAGAAGCCTGCAACGCCCCCGGTGGCACAGGCACAAGACGGCTAATGGCAGCAAAAGTAAAAGTAGGCTGCAAGACAGGGACAGCACAAGTATCCTCCATCGCACAAGATATAAAAGTGCGGATAAAAGAAAGTGAGCTAGAGTATTTCAAACGCTCTCACGGGTGGATGACGGCATTTGTGCCATCTGAAAATCCGCAATATGCCATTACGATTTTGATAGAGCACGGGCAAAGCGGAGGAAATGCAGGACCTATCGTAGTGCGAATCGTAAATGAGCTACATAAACTAGGCTATATCAAATAGATTTGCGACACGCTTTGTGGCACATTTGGAGGCACGCGCATAGTTTTATACGCAACTATCACAGGGCAAATATCGCTATTTTTCTTTTTGCCTAAATATTGTTGCATAACTTTTTTGTGCTAAAATCTGCTTTTTCCAAATCGCAATTTTTTACAAAAAGGCAAATGATATGCAGACTTACCAAAATCCAATAAACACTTGTGATTTTTACAATTTAGATTCCCATAATCGTGTGGGGGGGGGGGGGCGATATAAATTTCGCACACTTATCTTAGCGCAAGCATTGCTTACACTTGCGTTTTTATTCCTTTTAGCTTCTTGTGCTTATAAGCCACAATACATAAACGATTCTAGCGATTACACTTCATTTGGCATTGATTACCACGATATAGAAATGATGATAGATGACATTGTAGCGTCATTTTTAAGCTCTGATTTTGTCAAAAATTTGGAGGGCAAAAAAGTTCTTGTGATTTCAGATATAGAAAATCTCACAGATGAGGACATAGACATAGAATTATTAAGTCGCAAACTTATCCGCCAAATCCGCAATAGCAAAAAATTTACCCTCACAAACGCTATCGCAGGCAGTGGAAGCAAGACAGATAAAATGATAAGAGAATCGCGAAAACTGCGCAACGATGAGGAATACAACCAATACACCACCAAAGAAAAAGGCAATTTAGTCGCCCCTGATTATTCTCTAAGCGGCAAGATTACCCAGCGCACAAAATCTATTGGCAAAAAAGTGCGTGTAGATTATCAGTTTTTGCTTGTTTTGAGTGATTTAAAGAAGGGAGTCGTGCTATGGGATAATGAAGAAATCATCTCAAAAGTCATCGCAAAAGAAAAACTACAAGAATATAAAGATGAAGATTCTAGTATCGCGCATAATCAAAGCTACTACACCCCAAACAACGCGTATGCAAAATCTTATTCACCTACAAAAGAAAAAATAAAAGACTTTTTTAGAAACACAAAAGATAATGCAAAAGGATTTTTTAGCTTTGGACCAAATGGCAAAAATCATATCGTGTTTGGAGCTGATATAGGTGTTATAAATTATGCTCTTTATCGTGTAAGTATTACAACAGATTCGGGATTAGGTCTTGGTTTTCCAATTACTGTAAGGGCAGGATATGAGCGTGATATTGGTGAAAAATGGGCTTTGGGTGCTAATTTTGTTTATATTATAAACTCTATCTTTCCAATATCAGACGGTTCCTCAATGTCGGATTATGGCAGTGAGCGTTTAGGGTTTGAGATGGTAGGTGGTTATAAAATAGGCAACAATAAGACATTATATACAGGTTTTGGACTAAGTAAAGATATTAACTCTTATGTAACAAGTTTTAATGGGGGGTATTATAAACTCAACACGCTTTATCCATTGTTGAAACTTGGGGTAATGTGGTATGCAAAACCTGCGGTTGGCTTATCTTGGGAATTAAATTATGGATGGGCAATAGATAAACAAAACTATATAAACACAGGCATTGGCTTGATGGTGCTTGGAATCCAATTTAGAATCTAAATGCTGTATTGATTAAAATTTGCGTAGTTTTTTATGTATATTTTTACAACTTACATTTGAAAATCTTGTTTATTTGGCTTTTTTTGATTTGATTTTATTTTATGGATTTTATTAAAAATGCAAGTAATGTCAAAAAGCAAGAATGGTAGAAAAAAAGTAAAATGGTGGAGTGTAGGGGGTTCGAACCCCTGACCTCAACGCTGCCAGCGTTGCGCTCTCCCAACTGAGCTAACACCCCCTTAATTATTGTATTTTTTTGTATGTCAATCCATCATAAAATCGCACAAAAAAAGCAAAAATCAACAACTTCACAAAAATCTAAGCAGAATCTAAAAAAGTAAAATCCTACCAAAAAATCTTTAAAAAATCTCTTAAAAATCATTATAAAGCTATCGTAAATATTGCGAAATAACGACTAATCAAACCCCATAAATCAAAACTACACAAACAAATCTTTGCTAAAAATATTTGACTATTAAAACAATAAAATTTTCTTATTCAATAAGCATTTTAAGACTTTTATGAGAATTACGCGCATTTTTACTTTTTTGTATTATAATCCCCGCGTTTTATCAAAGCAAAATAAAAATCGCTTTTGATAATACATAAATCTATCCCGTAAAGGAACATAAAATGTGTGTAAATATTGCAAAAATAGCAAACAAAAATAAGGCGAATGTGTCGCTAAAAATTTCGGCGATTTGTTTTTCATTGCTTTGCCAAAGTCTATCTGCTAATGCGATTTTGGCTAATAACGAGAGAGAGTAACCACCACGCAAAATCTTTCTAGCTTTCAAACAGCAAATCATCAGACTGACAAATCAACTTCTGTCATCGCAAACAATGATTCCGCTTTCGTTATTGTGAGCAGTTTGGATTCTTTAGATTCCAAACTGCGTGGCACAAGCCCACAGCTACGAAGTGGCGATTTAGCGCACAAGCGCGGGTGGGCGCAGCTATGCAAGCAAAATCTATTATTTACGCATTGCAGTGTGGATTGCCACGAATCTAGGCTTTTTAACAAAAGCCTAGATTCTCGCAATGACGATGGAAGGGTGGATTGCTACAAATCTGCTAACGCAGATTCTCGCAATGACGAAAATACTTGTCATACTGAGGGCGTAGCCCGAAGTATCTCAAAATCTAAAAATGTAAGTAGAGATATTTCGCGCTCACGCGCTCAATATGACAAAGAAAATTCCGTCATTGCGAGCGGATTTTGTATAAAATCCGTGTGGCAATCTTTTATTAGTTTTTACAAAAAGCGGGGGTTTTTAGATTTTTCACAATTTTAAAACACCGATTTAAAACTCTCTAGGGTATGTTTTATGCAATATTTCACTTCTTTTTTGCTCATCGCTTGATGCAGCGGGAGGGAGATTTCAGCGTCATACCATTTTTTTGCATTGCTTCCATTATCACGCACACAATTTTTATAAACCGCGTAATCAAAAATGGGCTTATAATGCACCTGCACGCCTAGCCCGCGTGCTTGCAACTCCCTAAAAATCGCTTCTTTTTTTGGCACAAACTTCGATTTTAGCAAAATGGGGTAGAGATGGTTTGTGGTTTTGTGATTTGGCAAAATCTGCGCGTGAGTGGGCGTGAAATACGGATTTTCACAAAACGCTTCATCATAGATTTTGGCGATTTTTTCTCTTTTGGCTAAAAACTCATCAATTTTTTCTAGCTGGGATAATCCTAGCGCGGCTTGTAGCTCGTTTAAGCGGAAATTAAACCCAAAATCTTGCACCTCACTATCCCATAACAAAATCTTGCTAAGCCCGTGTGAGCGCAATGATTTTGCTATTTCATAGATTTTCTTATCATTTGTGGTAATCGCTCCGCCCTCCGCTGTGGTGATAGGCTTTATCGCGTGAAAGCTAAAAATGCTAACATCTGCAAAAGAGCCGATTTTGCGTCCATTTACTTCGCCACCAAAAGCGTGAGAGCTATCCGAGACAAAGGCTAGATTATACGCTTTGGCAAGGGATTTTATGGTTTTTGTATCTACGCTATTTCCTGCAAAATCCACGCTAATTATTCCGCTGATTTTGCGTTGATTTTTGGGATTGATTTTGCATTGTGTGCCGTTGTTGATTTTGCGCTGATTTTGGGGGGTATTTTTGCCCGCTTTATTTTCTAATATAGATTTTATAGATTCTACGCTGATATTTCCATTTGGCAAAATATCTGCAAAGATTGGCTCTGCCCCGCACGCAAGAAGCATATTTGCTGTGGCGACAAAGCTATTTGGCGTGGTGATGACTAGCTCGCCCTGCTTAAAAAGCGCGCGATAAGCGCAATATAGCGCGGAGGTGGCGGAGTTAAAACATAGGGCGTATTTTGTGCCTACATATTGCGCGATTTTGCGCTCAAACTCTTCGCATAGCTCGCCTTGCGTTAAAAGGGGGGATTTTAGGGCTAGCTTTACGCGCTTTATGTCGCGCTTGTCGATAGACTGCGTGCTGTAAGGCAAAAAGATTTGATTTTTGCAAACCTTTTTGCAAGCGTTTTGGCAAGTGTTTTTTGTGCTAGATTTTGGGGTGGGGTTTTTTGTAGTTTGCTTTGTGGATTTTGCTATTTTGGTGGATTTTTTTGTGCGTGCTTGAGTTGTCATATTTTTTGTCATAAGGATTTTTCCTTTTTGGATTTTAGATTTTTGGCATTTCGCCATTTTGTCGCAAGGCTTCATAGAGGGCTATGCCTACGCTTGTGGCTAGATTTAGGCTTCTTGCTTTGTGCGAAATGGGGATTTTTAGCATTTGTGTCTCGTTTGCTTGCAATATCTGCGCATCAATCCCCGCGTCCTCTCTACCGAAATACAAAAAGCATTCCTTTTTAAAAGTTGCGTCATATAAAATCTTTGTAGCCTTTGTGCTGAAAAAATAGTGATTAGAATCTATGGGGTAGCATTTCCAAAAATCCTCCGCACAGTCCCATTCTTTTTTGTCCAAATCCTGCCAATAGTCCATTCCTGCGCGTTTTAGGGATTTGTCATCGAGGTGAAAACCTAGCGGGTGGATAAGGTGCAATGTCGCTTCTGCTGCGACACAAAGCCTGCCGATATTGCCTGTGTTTTGCGGGATTCTAGGCTGAAGTAGGATAATGTGTATCATAACAAACGCTTAAAAAAGAGATAAGAAAGAATCTAAAATGCCAAAAAATAAACATAAAAAAAGCATTCAAGCTAGAATCCTAACTTGAATGCTTAAAAAATGCTAAAAAAACCAAATGCTAAAACGCAACTACAAAAAAAAACTAACCACAAAATCTAAAGTTTTTACGCCTTAGATTTTGTGTGATTTTTGCATTTATTGAGCGTTTTCTGCTTTTGGCTTTTCGCCATCGATTAGCTCATCGATAGTTTGGGCTAGCTTTTTAGCAGCGGCTTGATTTACGCCTTTTGCCCTCTGCAAGTTTTCTTCTAGTAGTCTTGTGTCGAGTTTATCGATTTTGACTAGCACCCAGAGGTTTCCTGTCTTGCTTACCCATTTATTTACCACGCGAGAGCCAGCTAGAGACTCACTTACGCTTTGTCGTATCGCTTGGACAGCTTCTTGATTTACGCTATCTTCGCCACTTGTGGTAAGCTCTCTATACTTGCTTTCTACTTGAGTGTTGAGTTGCCCAGCAAGTTTTGTGCGAGCTGCTGCCTCTGCTTGTGTGGTAGCAAAACCAAAATTGTTGTTTTTGATTTTGGCACTACCCGTGGCAGCTAGCAAACCAGAATCGCTAGTAACCCAATCAGGCGCGCCATCAAATTCTGCTGCTACGCCGGGGTCGTTTTTTGCGCCTTGTAGTCCGTCTTTCTTACCTAAACAGCCACTAAAACCAGCCAAAGCAATAAAGCCAAAAGCTAGCGCAAACACTACGCTAGAGAGTGTCTTTGTTTCGTTCCTCATTGTGAATCCTTTGTTTTGGAATAAGCACGCATTGTATTCTAAAATGATTAACGAGTTTTAATAAAAGCGATATAATGCGCTTAAAAGTTTTTAGATTTTTACTTTTTTTACAAATCAACATACAAAAAAGACGCTCACAAAAAGGCACAAAAAAGCACTCAAAAGCACTCAAAGGACACAAATGCTTCAAAACACAAAATCCCCTACAAATCCACCCACAAAAGCAAAATCCCCCACAAATCAAACAAACAAAAAACGCGTGATTTCAGGTATCCAGCCCACAGGCAAAATCCATTTAGGCAATTATTTAGGCGCGGTGAAAAATTGGGTAGATTCTCAAAATATCTATGAAAATATATTTTTTATCGCAAATTCCCATTCCATCACGATGCCACAAAACCCAAAAGAGCTAGAATCTAGCACTTATGCCATAGCCGCGATGCTCCTAGCCTGCGGGATAGATACGGATAAATCCACTCTTTTTATCCAAAGCCAGATTGATTATCACCCTGCGCTAGCGTGGATTTTGGATTGCAATATTTCGATGGGCGATATGGGGCGAATGACGCAGTTTAAAGACAAAAGCGCGAAGCAAAGCGCGCAAAAAGCAAGCGTGGGGCTATTTAACTACCCCGCACTTATGGCAGCAGATATTTTGCTTTATGATGTGGATTTTGTCCCTGTGGGGCAAGACCAAAAACAGCACCTAGAGCTTACGCGCAATGTTGCGATGAAATTTAACCGCGACTATGGAGAATGCTTTAAAATCCCAGAGCCACTTATCCAAAAAGTCGGCGCAAAAATAATGGGGCTAGATAATCCACAAATAAAAATGAGTAAATCCCAAAAAGGCGAAAATCACGCGATATTTTTGCTAGATACGCCAGAAATCATCACGCGCAAAATCAAAAAAGCCACGACAGATTCTATGGGCTTAATCGCTTTTGATGAATCGCGTGCAGGGCTTTATAACCTGCTTTGTATGTATGAGATTTTTAGCAATCAAAGCAGGGAGGCGATAGAATCGGAGTTTGCAGGCAAGGGCTATGGAGAGCTAAAATCTAGGCTAAGCGATTTGCTAGTAGAATCTCTGCGCCCTATAAGAGAAAAATACGAAAAACTAATGCTTGAGCAAGGCTACATAAAGCAGATTTTAGAATCTAGCGCAGACAAAGTCCGCCCCATAGCCAAAGCCACTTATGAGAGGGCAAAAAGCCTAGTGGGGCTTGCATAAGATTTTGCATAGATTTTGTTTATTTTTATTTACAGTGGCGTTTTATTGGCGTTTTATGACATTTTAGAGCGTTTTTAGGGTGTTTTATGATTTTTTATTGCATTTTATGGTGTTTTATTGCTTGTTATGGCTAAAACTCATATTTAAGCGTCAAATAATAGTTTCTCCCCTCGCCCGCTAGATAAGTCCTCGTATTTCCTATAGTAGAGCTTGCTTGATACGCCACATAAAAGCTATCATATAGATTTCTAACCCCCGCACTTACGCTAAACCCACCATAGCCATAAGTTAGCCCAATATCCCCTAGCACATATCCGCCTTTATTCATCACTGCGTAGTTATTATCCACTGATTGCCCATAATAGCTGTTGTTATAAAATACATTTAGCCTATGTTTGCCAACTTTTATAGCTTGCAAATTGGCTAGAATGCTTACTTTTGTAAGAGGCACATAAGGGATTTGCTTGCCCTCTTGGCTTGCATCGCTTGCAGCTATGGTATTGTGAAAATTAGCGGTATTGTCCCTGCCTTTTAGCACATTAGAATAATTCACATTGATAGATTCTTGCAATGTCAAAATCTCACCAAATAATCTTTGCCTGCCGACAAACTCAAATCCAAATCGTTGCGTCTCGCCTAGATTGTAAAAATTTCGCACGGCGGTTTGGTAGATATAGCGGATTTCATTGAAACTATGCGTATAATACGCACTCATCATAATGCTAGAAAATCTAAACTCATCTCTCCACCCTATCTCACCTGTGAAATACTGCTCTGGCTTTATATTTGCATTGGCAAGCTCTTTTGTGTTTGTGCTTTGGCTAACCGCATTTACGATTTGGGCGACACTAGGGCTGATAAAACCTACTTCGCCTTTGGCATAGACGCTACCACTCTCGCCATAATGAAACGCTGGGGTTAGCTCAAATGCGTAGTTTGCTTTGGTGTCTTTTTGCGTGGCGGTTTGCGTGATAAAACTAAAATTTTGCGAAAAATCCGTAACTGCCGTGCGACTCACATCATAATGCACCACTTCGCCCCTAGCCCCGCCTGTGAGTGAGAAATATTTACTCGGCATAAAAGAATCTAGCACATATAGCGCGCCACTATACCTAACCCCGCCTCTTTTATCGCTACTTCCGCTATTTGCTTGGCTGATTTCGACATTATTATCTAGCCCTACAAATAGCTTATTAGATTTTGTGCTATGCTTGATTTTGGCAAAAAGCCCCGTATTGTGCGTGCTATTTGTCCCTGTGATATTTGCACCCGCACTAGATGGGTCCCCTGCAATATCGGGAAACAAAAAATCGCTAAACGAATAAAAAGCAAGCGCGCTAAATTGCAATGATTCTCTAAAATCTGCGATATATTTTAGCGATGCGTTTCCTAAATCCTGCTCCACCATTCCATTTGAAGTGGCTTGCGTGGGCGTGGCATATCGCTCTGCTTTCATTTGGGATATGGATTTTTCTTGCGTGCCTGTGCTAAATTTATTATTATATCCTGCAAAAAATTGATAGGATTTTGAATAATTCGCACTAAAATCTAGCCTATGTTTATTGTTGATTTGATAGTAGGTTTGCAAAGAAGCGTAGGCATTTTTGGTGTATTCACTTGGACGCAAGCCGTTTTTGTAGGCATAGCTAGCATTTGCGCTCAAAAACACTTTGTCTTTGATTTTTGCCCCTCCGCCCACGCTTGCTTTGCCACTCAAGGCATTTTTTGCCTCATAGGCAATGCCCTCCAAACTAACCCTAGCATAATCTTTACTCGGCTTTTTAGTAACGATATTTACCACGCCCCCACGCGTGCCACTGCCATATAGCACAGCCCCTCCACCGGGCAAAACCTCGATAGATTCTATGTCGTTAATATCCACAAGATTAAAAGGATTTGTCCCATTTAGCGCAAAGCCATTTCGGCTCGCACCATAGCCTGTGTCATTTGGATTGATTGGCGCACCGTTGATAAAGATTTTTATAGATTTTGAAGCATCTAGTCCCTGTCCGCGAATATCGATTTGACTTTGTCCATTTGCAGCGGGGGTAAGCGTGATGGAGGGCTGGTGCTGCAAGGCTTGCTCTAAATTTGTGTAGCCCTTTTGTTGCAAATCGTTTTTGTCTATGATGATGACATTTTTTGATTCTGTGTCTAGGATATTATCGCGTGGCTGGATTTTTGGCGCACTTGCCGTTACTTTGCCTAAATCTTTTGCTTGCAGTTGCTCATACTCTTGGTTAGAATGTGTTTGGGTAGAATCAATTTGTATAGATTCTGCTGCGGTTTTTGTAAAATCTATTTGCACAAAATCCGTGCGGATAGAATCTATTTGGGCTAGTTTTATGTATTTTTGTGGGTTTGTGTTGTTGCTAGACGCTGTGGGTTTTATATTGTATATTCCCTCCATTGTTGCCTTATCATTTTTTATTTCCCCCTCCCTTGCGGAGGGGGCTAGGGGGTGGGTAGATTTGTCATTGCAAGAATTTGTGAAATATTTAACCCAATAAGGATTTCCGTCATCGCGAGAATCTGCGTTAGCGGATTTGTAGCAATCCACCCTCCCATCGTCATTGCGAGATTCTGCGCGTAGCGTAGAATCGTGGCAATCTATTTTATTAGATTTGTCAAAAGTGTGTTTTGCACATTGTGGATATAGATTTTGCTTGCATAGCTGCGCCCACTCGCGCTTGTGCGCTAAATCGCCACTTCGTAGCTGTGGGCTTGTGCCACGCTCACTGCGTTCGCTCGCAATGACAGAAATAGAGTCATTGTCTGTAATGACGGAGTTTTTGTCATATTGAGCGCGTGAGCGCGAAATATCTCTATTTACCTTTTTAGATTTTGAGATACTTCGGGCTACGCCCTCAGTATGACAAGGATTTTTAGCGTAAGAAAAGTTGCCGTCATTAAAAGAATTTACATTGTCGTCATTGCGAGATTCTGCAACTTTGTTAAAAGTTGCAGAATCGTGGCAATCTATTTTTTCTGTCGCGTTTTTTGTCGTGGATTGCCACGCGTTGCGTTGCAATGGTCGCAATGATGATTTGTAGCTAGAAAGATTTTGTGCGGGAGTTACTCTCTCTCTCTCTCTCTCTCTCGTTATTAGCCAAAATCGCATTAGCAGATAGATTTTGGCAAAGCAATGAAAAACAAATCGCTGAAATTTTTAGCGACACATTCGCCTTATTTTTGTTTGCTATTTTTGCAATATTTACACACATTTTATGTTCCTCTGACAGATAGATTTATGTATTATCAAAAGCGATTTTTATTTTGCTTTGATAAAACGCGGGGGATTATAATACAAAAAAGTAAAAATGCGCGTAATTCTCATAAAAGTCTTAAAATGCTTGTTTAATAAGAAAATTTTATTGTTTTATTGTGGGGGTTATTTTGGATTTTGCAGGTTTTTACAGATTTGTAGATTTTGCAGGTTTCAAAAATAATTTGTTATTGCGATAATTTGTGCAATATTTAGCCCAATAAGGATTAGAATCTAGGTTTTTTATCAAAAAGACTAAAATCGTGGCAATCTATCCCTATAAAATGCCAAAAAACACGCTTTTGGCAAAAACTAATAATAGATTGCCACGCAAGTCTTACGACTTGCTCGCAATGACGGAATTTTCTTTGTCATATTGAGGCTTTGTTTTTGGCTTGTCATATTGAGCGCGTTAGCGCGAAATATCTCTACTTACATTTTTAGATTTTGAGATACTTCGGGCTACGCCCTCAGTATGACAAGAGTTTTTAGCGTAAGAAAAGTTGCCGTCATTGAAAAAATTTACATTGTCATCATTGTGAGAATTTGCGCTAGCAGATTCGTGGCAATCTATGTTTTTCTGTTGCATTTTTTGTCGTGGATTGCCACGCGTTGCGTTGCAACGGTCGTAATGACGGGATATTTCGGCTAAAACCCTTAGTATGACAAGAGGATAGATTGCCACGCATTAGATTTTGCAAAAATGCAGAATCTAATTGCTCGCAATGACGGAGGCGGAATCATTGTTTGCAATGACAAGATATTGAGGCTTTAAAAAGCCAAAGTATGAGAATTTTTTTTGCTTGTGATTTTCCACGCAAATGCTAATGTATTTGCTTGCAATGACGATGCGGGGGAATAACGCAAAAATTCACAAAAAATAAAAAAATCACAAAATATAAAAACACTCCGCAAAATACCACAAAACCTTACAAAATATAAACAACTCCGCAAAACAACGCAAAAACTCACAAATAAAAAACTCTGCAAAATAATGCAAAAATTCACAAAAAGTATAAAAAATTATAAAAAATAAAAAAAATTCACAACATAAAAAACCTCACAAAATATAAAACGCTCCGCAAAATACCACAAAACTTCACAAAATCTCAAAAACTATGCAAAAACTACACAAAAACTCACAAATAAACAACTCCGCAAAACAACGCAAAATACCACAAAACAAAATTTTGCCACCTAAAGTAAAACCACCCAAATTCAACCAAATTCACCCAAAACCAACTAAAACCACCAAATCTAACTAAAATCTATCTAAATCTACCCAAATCTACCCAAATTCAAAACCACCAAATCCACCTAAATTCGCCTAAAGCCAACTCAAAGCCACCTAAAAGCTACCCAAATCCAACTAAAATCCATCTAAAACCAATGCGAAAAGCGTAGAGAAAATGCCGTGCTTACGCCATTGCTAGCCTTAGGGCTAAATCCTGCAAAAAATACCCCCGTGTAGTTTAGGCTTAGCTCGCTATTTTTCTTTATCACCCATATCGCGCTCAAATCCACATTTGCATACAGCGGGGGTAGGGCGATAACTTGTGTGTCGGGATTGCTCGCGTAAGAGAAGCTAGCTTTGTTTAGATTGTGGAAAATATTATATTTCGCGCCGATTGTCGCACTTGTCTTAAAGCTATTTTTCCAGCTTTTATAGTATTTCACGCTCGCACTTACCATAGGGAAATGCCAAAAATGCGTCTTGTAGATTTCATTTGTAGGCTCTATCTCAAATCCATTTAGGCTTAGCATATCATAGCTTAGCCCGATTTCAGGGGATATGTATGAGTTTTTCTTTGGGAAAAATGCCGTGATTCCACCGCGTATATCTACCCCTGCGGAGTAGGCAAGTGGTCTAAATTGTTGCGTAGAGCCAAGTGCTACAAAGGATAGATTTGGTGATTCTATGCTTCCGTGCAGGCTAGATTTTATGTAGTATTCGGCGGGCTTTTGGCTAAAAGAATAGGTTTTAAATAGATTTATCCCTGCTTGGAGGCTGTTTGTTTGGATTGTGATATTTGTGGTGGGGAGTTTTGTATCTAGGTTTGCGTATTCATAGCCTAGATAGCCACCTAGCACGCCTTTGCCTTGCAGGTTTTTTTGGATTCCCACGATTGCGCCTCCTGCCCACTCTGTCGTGCTAGAGGTGCTAGCTCCTAGCGTGGTGCTATGTGCACCATAAGGCAGGATAAACGCTCGCTTGTTTCGCTCGCTTTCATAGGATATAAACATTTTATCAAGCTGGTCGATTAGCTCGTAGTTGTTATAGCCTTTTTGTAGGTTTATCCCCTTGCTTTGTCGCAGGGTGTTTTTGGCTAGTTTATCACGCACTTTGTCTAGCTGCTTTTGGTCGCGCTTTTTTTGCTTGGCGTATTTGGAGCTACGACTTGTTAGACGAGTCATATCATCTTTTAGGATTTTATATTCGGCTTCTTGCTCTAGCTTGTAGCTCGCGCGAAAGCTCTTTGTCGTCATAGAATCCAATATATTTTGTGTCATTATGTAGCGGCGCATATATTGCAAAGTGATACTGCGCAGTATGCTAGCACCATAGCTTGTGCTGACATCGGGAGATAGGGAAAATCCTTGTTTGGCTGGTTTATCTTTTTCGTCTTCATTTTCTGTTGTGCTTCTATTGTGCCGTATGTGTAGCCCCGGTGCGGCTACTACATTTGTATCGTTAAACTTATTATCTCCCTTGTCATTTGTAACGATAGAATTATACGCATAGACTTTATCTCTTTGTCCATTTTGCGCTAGGCTTACGGTTACTTTGCCTGTTATGTTGGTTATGGTGGGTCCTTGCGCGCTTATATATAGGTGCTCTTTGTTGTTGTATTTGGTAGTGTCGTTGTCTTTATTCCAATTTTCTGCCGTGCTAGCTAGGCGGATAGAAAAATTATTTAGATTTAGGCTATTTATCGTGCCTGCGCCTGATATTTGTCCTAGTGAACCACCATTTAGATTTAGGTTGCCTAATGTGCCTCCATCTACTTTTAGAGTGATAAGGCTAGAATCCACATCTATATTGATATTACCTATATTACCTATACTTCCATTTTTACCTAATGTTAATGTATTTATCCTGCCACCTCTACTTAGGCTTATTGTGGTTATATCTCCGCCATCATTAGCGATAGTCCCCACATATCCACTTACGCTTATGCTACCTATTGTTCCGCCATTTTTTTTAAGTTTGTTTAGTGTCCCACCACTATTTATGTTAAAAGTGTTGATATACGCTCCATTATTCATTGTTATAGTATCGATTTTACCACCATTATTTATGCTTAGTAGATTGATAAGTCCGCCATTCATCGTAAAAGTATTGATTCTGCCACCTTGCTCTACTCGTAAATCATTGATATTTCCTGTATTTGTTAGTGTGTTTATTGTGCCATAGATTAGCGTATGCGTCCTAATCCAACCGTTATTTGTAAGATTTATTATCGTTGCAGGTGATTGGACGATTAAAGAAGCTCCGCTTTCAAAGCCTTGAGATAGCCCACCACCGCCTGCAAAACCCGCATTTAGCTCGCCATCTTGCTCTATGGTAAAATTTTGTGTAGTGCCTGAGCGAAAATTAAATCCACCAAATTTGCCCGTAAAGTATTGGATAGTATTTGGGCGATTTTGTCTTTTTAGCGTGATTGATTGCATATTGCTATCTACTACGACAAACTCTGCCCAATTATTTGACACGGCACTTATATATGAAGCATTGTTAGGTTTAGTAACCCAAGTGGTAGAACCTGTGAGTCTATAATATAGCGCATTGCCTGTTAGCTGTATGCGATATGGACTATTTAGTAGTTGATTTCCGCTAACATTTGGTTGTTGCCATTCTGTGATAAGTCCTGCAAACGCAAAATGCGCAAAACTCGCGGGGAATAGCAAAAGTAAGATATATTTTGAGAAGTTGCTAGATTTTGTTGTGCTAGGTTTTGTGTTGGCGTTATTTGTTTTTGGGGTTATTTTTTGTGTGGGATTTGAGGTAGGTTTTGAAGTAAATCTTGCAAAAGAGAATCTATTTGCAAAAAGTGGCGTTATTTGAAAAAAATATGCAAATCTAGCTAGATTTGCATATTTTTTATGTGGTTGCCCCCCCCCCCTTAAGATTTTTGTAGTATTTATGGTATTTGTAGCGTTTGTCATTTGTCGTCCTTTTTTATGTGGCGTTGTGCCTATCATAGCGATGCCTACAAAGCGGCAATGCGTATCCAAAATCAAATCCTAGTAAAAAAGTAAATGTATTATAAATAATTTTAGATTAAAAAAGTTTTAAGCCACAAAAAAATTTTTTGGGAATGTTAGAAAATGTGGATTTTGAATAAAACGCTTTGTATCGCACACGATAAAAAACTACGCAAAGCAAACATAAAAAAAGCAAAAATAAGCAACGCAAAATAAACTACAAAAAAAGCAAAAAATAAAATCCCCTGCAAAAAAACTACAAAATCCTTTGCAAAAGATTTTGTAGTTTTTTTGCGTGTGGCGTTTTGCCGTGTTGATTACGCTTGGCGCAAAAATACCAAAATACTCTCTAGCACATCATCATCATCTTTGCTTGGGGATTTTAGCGAAATCTTGCGACTAGATTGCGATAAATCTGCGCTAGAATCCATAGATTTGGTAGAATCACTAGATTTTATAGATTCTCTAAACTCCACTTGGATATTTTGCTCATAGTGCAAAATCTTTGCCACGCCCTTATTTTTTGCCAAAATCTTTATCACAATGAGTTGCAAAAAAGCCCTACTCATCTCATCTAGCCTGCCAAATCTATCCTCTATCTCACGCTCAATCTCTGCCACCTCGCCTACTTCCTCGCATAGCGATAGCCTGCGATATATTTCTAGTCGCAATCTATCGCTAGGGATTAGCTCGGGGTTTAGATACGCGCTGACATTTAGTCGCAGCTCCACGCCTTTTTTCTCGTCCTCATCGATTTTGCCTCCGCTTAGCGCGTTTATGGCTTCTTCTAGCATTTTTAGATAGAGACTAAGCCCGATATTTTTGATATGTCCGCTTTGGGATTCTCCAAGTAGATTCCCACCACCGCGAATCTCCAAATCGTGGTAAGCGATACTTGCCCCACTGCCTAAGTAAGAGTTGCGTTCTAGGGCTAGAAGTCGCTTTGTGGCTTCTTTAGTTATGGATTCTATGCCTTCTATCAAAAAATAGCAAAATCCCTCTTTGTCCCCTCGCCCCACTCGTCCTCGTAGCTGGTGCAAATCCGCTAGCCCAAATCTATCCGCACCATCGATTATGATTGTGTTTGCGTTGGGGAGGTGGATACCTGACTCGACAATGGCGGTGCAAAGCAAAATGTGGTATTTTTTTAGCAAAAAATCGCGCATTATTTCTTCTGTGTCATTTGCGCTGATTTGTGAGTGCAAAACCGCTATGGCTAAATGCGGGAAAATCCCCTCTAGCTCGGATTTTAGAGATGGGATTTGTGCGATATTGTTATGCACATAAAAGACTTGCCCACCGCGTCTTATTTCGCGGTTTATGATTTCTTTTAGCAGGGCATCGCTTTTGGTTTTGATAAATGTGCGCGAATCTTTGCGCTCTTTTGGGGGGATTTCTAAGCGGGATAGTCCTTTGATTTTAGAGAGTGCCATATTTAGCGTGCGCGGGATTGGCGTGGCTGACATACTTAGGATATGCGCGTTTTTGCAGATTTTTTTTAGCCCCTCTTTTTGCTTTACGCCAAATTTATGCTCTTCATCAATCACCACAAGCCCCAGCCTCTCAAACTCCGCGCCAAACGCGCTATGCGTGCCGATAAGCACATCGATTTGCCCATTTTTGCACGCGCTTAAAACCTCGCGCTTTTGCTTTGTGCTGCAAAATCTATCAAGCCTAGCGACTTTTATCCCAAGCGGACTAAGCCTAGAATCTAGCGAGGCAAAATGCTGGGAAGCAAGCAAGGTCGTAGGCACGATAAATGCGGACTGAAAGCCACTTTTTTGCACGGCAAAAATCGCATTCATCGCTACTTCTGTCTTGCCAAACCCCACATCACCGCTTAAAAGCCTATCCATCACTACGCCACTTGCCAAATCTTTGTAGATTTCATCTATGGCGTTTTCTTGGTCTAGGGTTAGCGTAAAACCGCTTGAATGTCTAAAAAGGGCTAATTCTGGGTTTTTGGTATCGATGGCTATGCCTTTGGTAAGATTGCGCGTAGCGGCTAGTTTGATGATAGAATCTGCTAGTTCAAAAAGTTTGATTCTAGCTTTTTGCTTGAGTTTGGCAAAGCTACCTTTGCCCAGCCTATCGACAATGGGAAGTGAGCCACTAGAGGCGATATATCGCTCTATCAAATGCAGATTTTCCACAGGCAAAAATAATTTATCCTCGCCTTGATAATCAATCGCTATAAAATCTCGCACCGCACCTAAAATCCTATCTTGCACGATTCCGCGAAAAATCCCTATGCCATACTCGCTATGCACGACATATTCGCCGATATTTAGCTCATCTAGTTGGAGTTTGGGCTTTTTGCGGGTCTTGGTATGGGTTTGGGCGGGATTTAGGCTTAGGATTATTTCACTTGGCGTGGCACAATGCACGGTCGCATTTATAGGTAAAATCTCTATATGTTGATTTATGCTTTTTAGCTCATCGATATTTAGCGCGCTTAGTATCGCCTCGCTATCGCAAAGAAGCGTGATTTTTTTATGCGCATTATGCGTGATGATGGGGGCTAAAGAGGCTGGATAAAAATCTATATCCGTGTAGTCATTGGCATATTTTAGGCAGGGCAGAGTAGATTTTGCGCTATGCCAAAAGTTATCCAAATCTTTTCGCACGCTCAATATTTCAGCTAGCTCATTTAGGGCATTTGGCGTGAAAATGGAGCTAAATTTTTGTGGCAGGATAAAAGAATCTAATCCCGCTTTGCCTAAAAACCAAAGTCCGCAAGATAAAATGTCTTTACTAAAAATACTACTAAAATTATCGCTAGAATCATTTGGCGTATCGTTTGCCACTGCTTCATCTATGCTCTCTTGCAGTGCGCTAAACTCGCTAGAATCTAGCGCAAAAAGTGCGGGAGGAATATTGATAGATTTTAGGTTTGTGTCTTTTTCGCTTAGCTGTGTAGCACAATCAAATACGCGAATATCCTCGCACTCATCATCAAAAAAACTAATGCGATAAGGACGCGCTAAAGGCGGATAAATATCAATAATATCGCCTCTAAAGCTAGCCTCCCCCTCCATTTCGATTACTTCTACCGCCTCATAGCCATAGCAAACTAGCCTAGATTTTAGCTCTTCTAAATCATAGCGTTGCCCGACTTCTATGGCAAAGTGTTGCAAATATTTATGTGCAGGCAGGGCATAAAGTAGCGAATAAATCGGCGCAATAAGTAGCGTATCCTTCCTCTCATAAAAATCACGCAACACCGCTAAAATCTGCAAAAACTCCGTATAAAAACTGCGCAAATCCTCGTTTTTGCCAAATCTAGCTTCAGGCAAAAGCAGTGGCACAGGTGGCAAGATAGTGGCAAAATCTTGTTTAAGATTTTGGGATTTTAGATTTTGCGTGGGGGGTGCAAGTGGATTTTGGGTTAGATTTTGGGATTTGCTTGTTTGATTTTGAAGTGGGTTTTGAAGTGGATTTTGGGTTGGATTTTGCGTGGGATTAGGATTTTTGGAGGTGGATTTTGTGGTGGTTGTCGCGCTAGTGTGTGCTAGATTTTGGCAAGCGTTGTTTGGCTTGTCTTGGCTAGATTTGTGCTGTGCGTTTGCGTGCGCAAATCTAGCTAGCTCAAAAGCCTGCCTTGCCTCTTTTTCATCAGCGACAAGGAGGATTCTATACGCGAAAGGGTTTTTTAAGTGTTTATACAGATTTGCTTGTAGCATTTTTTGTAGCTGTTTGCATACCTTTTAGTTTGCTCTCTCCTATAAACACGCCTTTTTTCTCAATGACTAATTCAGTGGAGGTTATCACCCCTTCAAATCGCCCTTGAGATAAAATCTCTACCGTGTCGCTCTCAGTTAGCCCTTTTAGTTTGCCACTTACGACAAGTTTGTTTGCATAAATCTCGCCATCTACTTGTCCGCTTTTGCCTATCATCACGGTGTTTTTAGAATCGATTTTGCCCTCAAACTCGCCATCAATATGCAAATGGCAATCTGTGGTAATATTGCCTTTTATGCGTGTGCCTTGCGCTATGATGGTAGCTGCGCCAGCTTTTTGGGCTGCTATTCCATTAGATTGTTTATCGTCGCTAGTAAAGATTGCCATTCGATGCTCCTTTCTTTGGTAAAGATAAAATCAAAGTTTTTCATATCCCACTGCACGAAATTCATCGGCTGTATGGGATTGTCCAAAAACCTGACTTCATAATGCAAATGCGGTCCTGTGCTCACACCTGTGTTGCCTGTTTTGGCGATGAGTTGTCCTTTTTTGACAAAAGTGCCTGCCTCAATCAGCACAGAGCTTAAATGTGCATAATATGTTTTAAACCCAAATGAATGGGTAATTTTGACTAATTTTCCATATCCGCCATTGTATCCACTATCTGCAAAATCTACCACGCCATCAGCCGTAGCATATACTGCAGTCCCAATCGGTGCGGCTAAATCTAGCCCTGTGTGTTGCTTCCACTCGCCAATCAAAGGGTGAAATCTAGGTCCAAAAGCCCCCGCAAGTCCAAAAAAATTGCCACCTAAAGGATTGCCATTTGGGATAAATTTCATAAAAAATGCTTTTTGCGCTCCTGTGATACTTGCGACATTTATGCGCTCTAAAAGCTCTTCATTAGGCACATTATTTACGCCGATTTGCTCCTCTAGGTTGCCTACTTTGTCGCTTGCTATGGTGATTTCTTCCATTCGTTGGTTTATTTCTTCATAAAGTGCTGCATTTCCTAAAAGCATTGTTTCATTGCGCTCTTTTATGAGTGAAGTTTTTTCGTCAATATTGCGAACTTCAGCGCGAAAAACCCCCAAAGAAATAGCGATAAAAAACGCCCCACTTAAAAAAAAGAGTAGCACATATAGGGATAATTGACGGAAAAATATGCTGACATTGATAAATTTTGAGCCGTCCTTGCTCGTTATCATTAGCACAAGTCGTTCATCAAAATTCATTGTTTATCTTTTTTTGTTGGTCGCTAGATTTTGGTATTTTATTGCGGGGTTTATGGATTTTGTAGCGGAAAGTTATTGATGAGTGCGCTTCGTAGAATCTATCTTTTGAGTGGCGGAGCTTATGCGAAATTTTTGCAATTTAGCGATGTCTTCCATAGCCCATACTAAGTTTTTCCAATCGATTCCGTCTTTTTTGTGAAACACGACTTCAAAATTATCTATACTCCATTCGGCATACGCGCTAGGATTTAAGCGATTGCTTAAAAAGCTAATCTCATAGTATAGTTTGTCGCCATTGCTTCTACCGCTAGAGCCACTATATCCGATTAGTTGTCCTTTTTGGACAAAATCGCCCTTTTTGATTACGACAGAATCTAAATGCGCATAAAGAGAGCTAAACCCAAAAGAATGCGTAAGCCTAATCACATTACCAAAACTCGTTACCCCGTGCTCTTGCACAAGCACGACTACGCCATCAGCTGTGGCATATACGGGGGTTTTTTTCTCAGCCATATAGTCCATTCCCCCCTCTGCACCGCCTATATCGCCTAGTGGGTGGTATTTATTGTTGGTAGTTGGGATTTTTGAGCGGAAATTTTTAATAGGGTCGCCATTTGGGATAAGGCTTAAAAGAAGTTGTTTTTGCGTATCGCTAAGATTTTCTAAATCTACTTTTGTGATTTGTGCTACTTGCTGTGGTTTTGCGCTATGAGATTTTTGCAAACTCATAATATCTTCTAATTTGCCGATTTTAGAATTTACCGCGCTTAGCTCATCGGTTTTTTTGCGTATGAGGTTTTTTAGCACGGCATTTTTTTGGTAGATGGAGTGATATTCGGCTATGGCAGAATCTTTTTGTTTAGCGATACTATTGATTTGGTGCATAAGTAAATTCATCGCTAAAAAGCTAACCAAAAACAGCACCGCCACCACGCACAAAGCTATCAAAATGAGTTTTTTGACATTGCGAGGCAGGGCAAACTGCCTAGAGCCTTTTTCATCGACAATAGAAACCACTAATTTATCTTGCAACATTATAAAACTCCATAAATTTTTTTACCACGCTAAATGAGCCAAACACGACACATAGCATATTTGGATTTTCCTTTATTTTTTCTATGTTTTTTATAAAATCTGATTCTGCAAAATCCGCATATTTTATGCCAAGACTTTGGAGAATCTCTATGAGTTTATCTTTGGGGAGGATTCTACTATGGCACACTTCCAAAATCAAAAGCCTATCAATGACAGGTTTTAATATCCCCAAAATCGTTCTTGCATCTTTGTCAAAGAATGTATTATACACCAAAATAACGCGTTTTTGTTTAACAATTTGTAAAATAGAGTGCGCACAATGGGCATTATGCCCGACATCTACTAAAATATTTGGCGTGATATATTGCGCCCTAAAAGGCAAATCAAACTTGCCTAAAGTGCCAAAATCAACGCTTATGCCGATAGATTCTAATGCCTTGTATGCGACAAAAAGATTTTGTTTTAAAAATGGGGCTAGATTTTTAGCATAGTGGCTAAAATGCGGTGGAAAATCTAAATTTTTTGCAAAACTTTTTGCAAAATCTACATTGTTTTCTAAATGATTTTTTGCATTTTGTTCTGCAATATTTTTTACGCAAAGTAGCGTTGCACCTTTTTGTGTGGCGATTTTTTGTGCGATGGTTTTGACTTCTTTGTAGGCTTGCGGGGCTAATATTACGCGCTTGCTCATCGCTTTTAGCTTTGTGGTAGCGATGGCTTTGATACTGCTTCCAAGCATATCTTGATGGTCAAAAGAAATAGGCGTAAAAATGCTTAAATCCGCACTTAGCACACTCGTGCTATCAAACTCCCCGCCAAGCCCCGCTTCACAGACAAAAAAATCACAATCCTTTGCCAAATACAATGCCAAAAATGTCGCGTATTCAAAATAGCTAGATTCTTGCACGATAGGGAATCTCTGCAACCACAAATGCGCGTTTTCTAGCTCGCTATGAGTGGCGATTCTGTGTTGGTTAGAATCTCGCGCGCTAGATTTTGCAAATGTTGCCTTCGCGCTAGATTTTGCACCACAATCCTTAAAATTCTCAAAATCCTTAAAATCCGCGCAAGATTGCATATTTGCCATATAAAATCGCTCATTAAAATCAAATAAATGTGGCGAGGTAAAATGCAGGACTTTATAGCCATTTTGCGCTAGCCCAAGCGTGATAAATCGCCCCGTGCTACCCTTGCCATTTGTCCCTAAAATGTGGATAATAAAGGGCTTGTCTTTTTTTGCGTGGGCTAATGCCAAGCAAGCCTTTGGGTGGCTAAAATTATGGGCTTTTTTAGCTTGATTTGGTGGCAAATCTGCCTGCTTAGATTGTTGTTTGGATTCTCTACTTTGCTTGTATAGATTCTCTAAATGAGGCTGTAAGAGCGCGTAGATTCTATGCACTCTTTGCGTGTCAAATGGCGCGTATTCCGCCCCCTTTTTTGCCAAAAAAGTATCCAAATCCTCCATAATCTATTTCATCTGCCCCTCATACGCCATCATCGCTACAAACGCATCAATCGTCTGCAAAAACGCCTGATTTATCGCATAATATCGATTATTGTAAGTTGTGAGAGGGTTATCTAGCGAGATATTGTAGTCAAAATATCCGCTATTTTTTACGCTCCGTTTGTTGCCTTTTTTGTCATCATAAGTGTAGGTGGTAAATACGCTCACGCGGTAATAAGTCGCAAAAGCATCGCTACTTACGGCTATATGCGTATCGGTGATTTTGTCTATGTCTATGATGATGGTGCTATCGCTATCATCTGCGTTTGCGATTTTGTTTTGGAAGCGTGAGATTATGACTTTGTTAAACTCATCTTTTAAATCCACCGAATTTTCGGGGTTTGGCAAATTGATATTGAGCTTGACAAATACGCTATTTCCCAATGCTTTTTGGGCAAAAACGCTTGAAGGCACATAGCCACAGCCACTTAGCAAAAACACCGCACAAACCAAAGACACACAAAAACATAGTGAATATTTGCTAGTCATTTGATACTCTTTTTGCTTTTTAGATTTTACTTTTTTGCTTGATTGCGCTATTTTACACCCATTTTTCTAGCCAACTACAAAATTTACTAGCTTATTTGGCACAAGGATTTCTTTTTTGATTGTGGCATTTTCTAGCCATTTTTGCGTAGCCTGCTTTGCAAGGGACAAAATCTCTTCCTTGCTAGATTCTGCATTTATGGTAATCTCTGCGCGTTTTTTGCCATTTATGGTGATTGCAAGAGTGATTTGGCTAACCTCCAACGCCGTTTTGTCAATGGCAATGGGCGCGAAATTTTTGCGATTAAAGAGTTCCTCGCTAAGCTCCCACGCGATATGCGGGATAATCGGCTCTAAAATATTGAGTAAAATAAAATACCCCTCCGTCCAAATATCTCGCCAAATATCTTGCCAAATATCGCTATTTTGCGCATTTTGCTCGCTTTGTGCGTCTTTGCTCGCTTTGTTTTTCTCACTAGATTGCGCGCTAGATTCTGCTACGCTTAGGGCGTTTAGTGCTTCCATACACGCTGCGATGACCGTGTTAAAGGCATAGCCATTTGCGCGTTTTTCAAAGAGCGCGTTGCTTTTTTGCAACGCCTCATAGACTTTTTTTCGCGCATTTTTTTGCGCTTCATTAAGCTTAGTAGAATCAATGTTTGGCAACGCATTGCATTTTTTTGCGTATTTTGCCCGCTCATAGAGCCTGCGGATAAAGCGATATGAGCCCTCCACCGCGCTATCATTCCACTCTAGCTCTCGCACAGGCGGTGCGGCAAATAGCACAAAAAGCCTCGCACTATCCGCGCCATATTGCTGTATAAGCGCGTTTGGGTCGACCACATTGCCTTTAGATTTACTCATTTTCGCGCCATCTTTTAGCACCATACCTTGCGTGAGTAAGTTTGCAAAAGGCTCATCAATCTCCACATAGCCCAAATCGCGCAACACTTTGGTGAAAAATCGCGCATACAGCAAGTGCAAAATCGCGTGCTCGATACCGCCGATATACTCATCGACATTGAGCCAATATTTGAGCGATTTCTCATCAAACGCGGACTTTTCCCATAGCTCGCGTGGCGTGGTGTAGCGCAAAAAATACCAGCTAGATTCCACAAAAGTATCCATCGTATCGCTCTCTCTCAACGCCTTTGCACCGCATTTGGGGCAGGTGCAATGCTTCCATAAATCGTGCTTATCAAGCGGATTGCCCTCGCCATCGATTATAATATCATCGGGCAGGGTTATGGGGAGATTTTCTATCTTTTCAGGCACGATTCCGCATTTTTCGCAATGCACCATAGGGATAGGCGCACCCCAATACCGCTGACGCGACACGCCCCAATCGCGCAGTTTATAGTTGGTTACGCCCTTGCCTAGATTTTGCGCTTCAAAATGCGCGATGATTTTGGCGCGTGCTTGCTCGCTACTAAGCCCGCTAAACTCGCCAGAATCTAGCAAAATCCCATCATTTACAAAGGCTTGCGTTATATCGCTTGTTTTGTCCGCGCTATCGCTAAAATCTGCTTTAAATTCTGAATCTTTGCCATTGCTTTGCGCCACCACGCGTTTTATAGGCAGGGCATATTTTTTAGCAAACTCAAAATCCCTCTCATCGTGCGCGGGCACAGCCATCACCGCACCGCTTCCATATTCGATTAGCACATAGTTTGCCACCCATAAAGGCAGTCTTTGCCCTGTGAGTGGGTGGAGTAGCTCTAATCCCAAGTCAAAGCCGATTTTCTCCGCACTTGCGCGCGCTCGCTCGCTTGTGTTTTGCATCGCTTTGATTGCCTCGCAAATCTTAGAATCAAGCAATCCTAGCTCTAGTACACGCTTGACTATGGCGTGCTCGGGGGCAAGCGCGCAATAAGTAACGCCATAAATGGTATCAGGACGCGTGGTAAAGACGCTAATTTTAGAATCTAGAGCACTAGATTCTAGCCCTAATCGCGCTAATGAAGCACTATCTAGCGCGAAATCAAACTCCAACCCGCGCGATTTGCCTATCCAATTTTTTTGCATTGTAATGACTTGATTTGCCCAATGCCCCTCTAAGCCCTCCAAATCGCGCAACAATTCCTCCGCATACGCCGTGATTTTCATATAGTATTGACTCATTTCTTTTTGCACCACAGGCGTATCGCACCGCCAGCATTTGCCGTCAATGACTTGCTCATTTGCAAGCACGGTTTTATCATTAGGACACCAATTCAAAAACGCTTCTTTGCGATAGATAAGCCCCTTTTGCCACATTTGGATAAAAAATTCCTGCTCAAAGCGCGTATAAATGGGGTCGCTTGTGGCAAACTCACGCTCACGCGAAAAGCTAAGCCCCAAAGATTCTAGCTCGGCTCTCATCGTATCGATATTTTCATAAGTCCATTTTTTGGGGTGGATTTTGTGCTTGATAGCGGCGTTTTCCGCAGGCATACCAAAGCTATCCCAGCCCATAGGGTGCAGCACATTGTAGCCCATTTTGCGATAGTGGCGAGCCAGAGCGTCCCCTATGCAGTAGTTTCGCACATGCCCCATATGGATTCTCCCGCTTGGGTAGGGGAGCATTGAGAGGATATATTTTTTGGGTAGAGTGAAATTAACTTTAGGTTGGGCGTTATTAGAATCTGTGCTAGATTGCGTGTGGATTGGCTCAAAGCAGGCATTTTTTTGCCAAAACTCCTGCCATTTTTTTTCGATAATTTTGGGATTATAATCTTGCATTATGTTGCCTTATGTAGATTTTGCTAGTAGTCATTGTCTTGCTTTTGCGCGCTTTCTATAAATAGCAGGATTAGCGAAAAGATATTTGCCATCATCGCGCCGATGACAAAGACATAGGCAAGTTTTTCATTGTGCAAGACTTGGAGTATGCCAAAAGCGGGCAAAAGATGAAAATCCGCCACAATCGAGCTAGCAAACAGCTCAGATGATAATCGCTTGCGAACGCCGATTTTTAGCGTGGTGGCGATGAGGTTTAGCGCGACTGCTACAAAGAGTATCGCCACATCGGGCGCAAATAAAAATCCAGCTGTCGAAGTGGCACTGCTTAGGGTGAAGAATATGAAAATGATTTTGCCCCAGTCCATTGTTGCTCCTTTTTTGTGTTTATATGGGATTTAGGAAATTCGCCTTTTGGTAGTCATTTTTGTGAAATACCCCAAATGCTAGAATTTAGATTTTAGAAACGCTACGATTTTTTAAACAAAATCCAAATTCTAGCATTTGTGGTATTGCTTGTGTAGTTTTTTGCATTTTGATACAAGGTTAGCGCGTCTAAAGCGTGCCTGCCTTGTGGCAAAATGCAAAATCTATGCAATGACTACCCAAAGGCGAATTTCATAAAAAAGCTATACGCGTCCTCCTTCATATTGCGCCCGCATTCTAGCCCTCTCCTGCGCCCTTTTTGCTTTCATCATTTCTTTTTTATGATAATCCTCAATATTAAACCCTAGCAAAATCGCTAGTTTTGGTGCGACATACATCGAGCTATAAGTCCCAACGATGACCCCCACAAGCATAGGCAAAGAAAATCCCACAATAATCCCGCCACCAAAAAGATACAAAGTCAGCACCACAAAAAACACCGTGAGCGAAGTCAAAAGCGTGCGCGATAGCGTGTGTGAAATGGCTTCATTGATGACTAGCTTAATATCATTTGTTTTGTCTGTTAGCATTTTTTCGCGGATTCTATCAAAGATAATGATAGTGTCATTTATAGAGTAGCCAATGAGCGTGAGAAGCGCGGCTACCACTTCTAAATTTAAATCAATCTCAAATACAATCACGCTTGCCGCAGTCAAAATCACATCGTGGATAAGGGCTAGTATCCCAGCAAGCGCAAATCTCCACTCATAGCGAAAACTCACATACACCATCATCGCTACAAATGCCATAAGCAACGATATGATGCCTTTTTGGCGCAGTTCATCTCCTACTTGCGCTCCCACAGAATCTAGCTTGCGTATCTCAAACTCCCCTCCACTCTCTTTGCTAGGGGCTAGCAGAGTCTCTAAAATCGGGGCGATATTTGCACCCTCTAATGCGTCATTATGCGGGATTTTGATAGAAATCTCTTGGGCAGAATCAAACTCACTAACGCGAACCCCCTTGAAGCGAGAATCTGCCTCAAGCAAGGTGCGCACCTGCTCTATGGTCGCGACTTTTTCATAGCGCACCTGTCCTGCGCTCCCCCCTGCAAAATCAATCCCTGCATTAAAGCCTTTGAAAAACAGCAGGGCAAATGCCGCTAATAGCAAAAATGTGCTTGCGATAATGCCGTAGTTTGAATATTTGACAAAATCATAAACTTTGATTTTTTTAAACATTTCCATTTTTATGCCTTTTTGCTTATTTTCTATGTTTTATTTTGTGTGATTATGTCGCGCTAGATTTTGGGTTTTCGTGTTTTTTGTTTTCGTTTCTTGTGTTTTTGCAATCTCTGCTTTGAGAGGTTGCATTTTTGTAGGATAGCTTACCCCAAACCAAAATCCCATTTTTGCACTTTTGCTAAGTCGCGGGAGTAATGCTTGATAAACGCCCTGTGTGCCGATAATCGCCGTGATAATAGAGGCTAAAATCCCTATCCCTGTGGTAATTGCAAAGCCTTTTATCGCGCCCGTGCCATAGGCATAGAGTAGCACGGAGGCGATAAGTGAGGTAATGTTTGAGTCAAAAATCGCCCTAGAGGCATTTACATAGCCGATTTGTATCGCTCGGGCTATGCCCTCACCTGCGCGAAGCCCCTCTCTTATGCGCTCATTTATGATGATATTTGCATCGACTGCGACACCCACGGTTAGCACGATACCAGCCATACCGGGCAAAGTCAAAGTCGCTTCAAAAATCGCCATTACAGCGATGATTAACGCTAGATTTACAATCAATGCGACTGAAGCTATCACGCCAGCCATACTATAATACACTATCATAAATCCAACCACCAGCACAAACCCCCCTATAAGCGCAATCATAGATGAGCGAATCGAATCCGCACCAAGACTTGGTCCCACGCTCCGTTTTTCTAGCACGGCTAGCGGGGCAGGGAGAGCGCCAGAGCGAAGCGTGATAGCCAAATCTGTGGCTTCTTCAGGGGTAAAGCTACCTGTGATTTGCCCGCTAGAGCTTATGCGCGCTTGTATGGTGGGGGCGGAGTAGATTTTATTATCTAGCACGATTGCCATTCGTTTGCCGATACTTGCACCAGAAAAATCCGCAAACCGCTTTGCCCCCGCAGAATTTAGCTCAAACGCTACGGCTGGGCGATTGTTTTCATCATAGGCTACGCGCGCATTGCTTATCATCGAGCCATCTAAAATCGGCACGGCTTTTAGCAGTAGTTTTGGTAGGGAATTTGGATTTACTTTTTGATAAGATTGCGCTTCTTTGGTGCTTTCTGCATATTCCAAAATCACATCTCCCAAACCTTGCGCCTCTACTTCGCTCATAGATTCTACGCGTGAGTTGCTACCCTCATCAACAGCCATTAGTTGCAAAAATGACGCCTTTGAGATGAGGTTTCGCACGCGCTCTTCTTGGGCGATATTTTCTTGTCCGGGGATTTCTACCAAAATATTATCCCTGCCTTGACGCGTTACGCTTGGCTCGGCTAGTCCAAATTCATTCAAACGATTGCGAATCGTGGCGATGGCTTGCTCTAAGGCTTGATTTCGCACTTCTTGCTGCTCTTCAGGGCTCATCGCTATGGTATAGTGCAAATCGCTAGAATCCACCTTTATCCCGCGCATCGAGCCTAAAATATCATTTAGCCCGCTTACATCATCGCTATCGATTAAATCAAATTCCACGCTAGAATCTAATGCTTGAAGGGAGTTTAGCAAAATATCTTTTTGCCCAGCTTCATATTCTATGCCAGAGGCTAGAGAGGCATAGCGCGATTTGATAGCCTCATCTGTATCTACGCCCAAAAGTAGATTTAGCCCCCCTTGCAAATCAAGCCCAAGCGTAATCTTTGGTCCCTTTGTATCAAAAAAGCTAGGCACACAAAACACCACGCCAAACACAATAGCAACGATAAAAACCAAAAGTCTAGGATTGTTGATTTTCATAATGTGTGCTTAAAACTATGCTTTTGCTGTGTTTTTGCTAGAATCATTTTGCAGAGTTTCATCGACTTTGAAAGAAACAAAATCTTTTGAAAGCCTAGCCGTGCTATCATCGCTTAGTCGCACGGTAAAAAATGTATCCTCCACTTTTATCACTTCGCAGACAAAGCCACCTGTGGATACGATTTTATCGCCTTTTTTGAGGGATTCTATCATTTCTTTGTGTCGCTTTGCCTGCGTCCTTTGCGGGCGAATCAGCAAAAAATAAAACACCGCAAAAAGCACGATAAATGGAATCAACGCCTGAAAAATCTCACCAAAATTACTACCCATTTTTTATCCTTTATGTTATTTGTATGTTTGCTTAAACGCAACTACGCGCTACAAACAAAGTCGTTATTTTACACTTGTTTTATGGATTTTTCTTTACTTTTGATACCAAAATCAAAAAAACCGCCCCCACAATCCCAGATAAAATCGAGCCACTAAGAATAGCGACTTTTGAAATATTTGTCGCCACTTCAAAATGCTCTGTGCCTTTGAATGCCAAATCTGAAACAAACATAGACATCGTAAAACCTATCCCGCCTAGCATACCAGCACCCAAAATCTGCGCCCAAGAGATTCCGCTAGGGCGAGCGGCTATGCCTAGTTTTTCGCTTGCAAAAGTGATGGCAAATATGCCTAAAGGCTTGCCAATAAGTAGCCCTAGCACCACGCCTAAAAATACCTTATCCACGCTTAAAATATGGCTAAAATCCATATCCGCTCCGCTTAGGCTAACCCCCGCATTTGCAAACCCAAAAAGAGGCATTATCACAAACGCAGCCCACGGCTGAAGCCCTCTCTCTAGCCGTCCTAGAGGACTTTGGACAGATTTTAGGCTATCTTTGATTGCCCTTAGGCTTGCGATTTGAGAATCGCTTAGAAATTTTTGTGTGCCTTTATTGTCCTTATCTTCGTCAAATTTATCCGCAGTATCTTTGACTAATGGCGCAAATTCTGCAAACGAAATCTTAGGACGCACAGGGATACAAAACGCCACCGCCACCGCTGCGATAGTGGCGTGAATCCCGCTATAATGCACCGCAAACCACAGCAAAAGTCCCACGCAAAGATATGGGGTTAGGGATTTTATACCAAATTTATTTAGCCCGATGAGGACGCATAGTAGCAAAATCGCTAAAAATAGCCAGCCTAAATGCAAACCATTTGCATAAAAAATCGCAATCACCACAATCGCCCCCAAATCATCAACCACCGCAAGCGTAACCAAAAATACTTTCAACGCCATAGGCACGCGACTTTTAAGTAGCATTATCACCCCTAGCGCAAAGGCAATATCAGTCGCCATAGGAATCCCAAATCCGTGCGCACTAGGCGTGCCAACATTTAGCGAAAAATAAATAATCCCGGGCACAATCATACCTCCAAGCGCAGCCAATGCAGGGAAAATCGCCTTTTTAAAGCTAGCTAGCTCGCCTGCGACTACTTCGCGCTTGATTTCTAGCCCCACCATAAGAAAAAAGATAGACATAAGCACATCGCTAATCCACTGATGAATGCTAAATCCCACAAAAAAACTACCATCTTCTGCGCTAAACCCAAGCGAATGCGCGCTTAGGGATTCTAGCCACTCTGCATTTGGAAAAGCGTGGATAAGTCCTTGTGCTTCTACTCCTAGCTTTATGTGCCAAAAATTGAAATAATGCTCGCTTAAAGGTGAGTTTGCCACTATCATCGCTAAAAGTGCCGCAAAAAATAGCACTATCCCGCCCATCGCTTCGTTTTTGAGGAAGCTAGCAAATACCTCACGCAATCCGTGTGCTTCTATTTTTTCGCTTCGGCTACCTAGTCGCTCCATTTATGCTCCTTATTTTTTGATATTTTGTTTTTATTTTGTGATTTTTGGTTATTAGGCACGCAAAAGCAAAATTGTATCAAAATCAAATCCAAAATCAGTTTAAAACTTTATAACCGTGCGAAATAAGCGCGTGAATTTTGCATAACGCTAAAATCTAGCGAGATAATAAAAACAAACGCTACTTAAAGTGTCGTTTGAATGGATTGTTGATTAGCGATTTTTGAAAGATTTTGTATTTTTTTTTTTTTTGATTTTTTTTTCTTTATTCTTTTTGATTCTTTTTGTTCCCCCCTCCCTTGCGGAGGGGTGAGTGAGTGGGTGTTTTTATTTAGAAAAAGACATTTTGTCATTGCGAGCGGATTTGTCAAAATCCGCGTGGCAATCTATTTTGTCTATATTGTAGTGTGGATTGCCACGACTTGACTTCGTCAAGTCTCGCAATGACAGAATCTAAAATCTAAAACAAAGGACAAAAAATGAAAATACAACTACAAAACATCAAAATCAAAGATTTGATTGAGGGTCACAAAAGAGATGAGGAAAGTGGCGAAATCATAGGCTATGCCGATAAAAATGGCAACAATAGGCTAAATATCCGCCCCGCATATCAACGCGAATATGTCTATAAAGACAAGCAGCGCGATGAAGTCATTCGCACCATTTTTAAAGGATTTCCGCTAAATTCTATTTATTGGGTGAAATTACCCACCCCCTCCGCAGAGGGAGGGGGGATAATAGAAAAAACCTCAAAAGATGGATTTTACGAAGTGCTTGATGGACAACAACGCACAATTAGCATTTGTGATTATGCCAAAGGGGGTTTTAGCGTAGATTTGCAATATTTTCATAACTTGCCACAGGATAAAAAAGAAGCGTTTTTGGAATATGAGCTTATGGTGTATGTGTGCGAGGGGGAGGATAGCGAAAAGCTAGAGTGGTTTAAAATAATCAATATCGCGGGAGAGACGCTTACCGAGCAAGAGTTGCGAAATGCCGTGTATGTGAGTGCTTGGCTAAGCGATGCAAAAAGGCGATTTAGCAAACGCAATTCATTAGCCAAACAAAAAGCTGGGCGATATTTAGATGGCGATAGTTTGAAACAAGTATATTTGGAAACTGCGATTGCTTGGATAGCAAATAAACGCGATGATAGCGCGATATGTCAATATATGGCAAAAAATGCCAAAGATAGCAAAAATGCTGATGAACTGTGGTTTTATTTTAATGGTGTGATTGATTGGGTGGAGGCGAAATTCCCCAAATATCGCAAAGAAATGAAAGGGCTAGAATGGGGGTTAATCTATAATAAATACAAAGATAAGCCTTTGGACGCAAAAGAGCTAGAATCTAAAATCGCGGAGTTAATGCAAGATAGCGAGATTCAGCGCAAAAGCGGAATTTATGAATATGTGTTAAGTGGCGATGAAAAGCACCTAAATCTACGCGCCTTTGATGAAAATATAAAGCGCGAAGTTTATGAAAGGCAGGGGGGAATGTGCGCAAATTCAAATGCTAAAATAAAAGGCGTAAAATGTCCGCACGAAAACGAAGTGCTAAAAATAGAGCAAATGGAAGCCGACCATATAGTCGCGTGGAGTAAGGGCGGGAAAACGACAAGTGAAAATTGTCAAATACTATGCCGTGAGTGCAACCGCGCAAAAGGCGCGAAGTAAAAAGTGGATTTTGCGCTACAAATCATTACAACCGCATACATTTGGCAAAAAGCCGTTTCCATAAGGGGAGTTTTTTAGGATTATAGCTAAGCAAAAGGGCTAAAATCTCTTTGCGTCCAAACATTATCGCCGTATTGATAGGGCTTAAAATCGCGCTTTTTGATTTGGGATTTTCTGTGCCATTTGGGCTTGCACCAGATTCTAAAAGTAGCTTTGCTATTTTTACATAGCCTTTGAAGCAAACGCCAGCAAGTGGCGTATGCCCCCTATCATTTGGCTTATCGACACTTGCACCAAAATCTAGCAATAGCCTCGCGCATTCATACGCATTATGATAGCTTGCAAGCATTAGCAAAGTGTCGCCTTTGTGGTTTGAGAGATTTGGATTTAGCCCATTTTCTAGCATTATTTTTAGATTCTGCGCTTCGTTATTTCGCGCAAAATCAAAGGACATTTTTACAAATTCCTCCATTTTGGCGTATTCATCTTGCGTAAGATTCTGCGAAGTCGCCACATTTGGCACAAAATCTTGCGATTTTGCTAGATTTTGCGGATTTTTAGAATCTAAATTCACAGAATCTAATAAAGATTTTTTCATTATTTTAGCAACTCCGCGATTTGCGCCCCATAGTTTGCATCAGCTTTGTTGAAATGCTCTAACTGCGTTTTGATGATTTTTTCATTTATGCCCTTCATCGTGCCTGCTATTGTTTGGCAAAGTCGCTCTTTTTCCTCCGCGCTCATTAGCCGATACAAATCCCCTGCCTGCGTGAAATAGTCATCATCTTCTGCGCGATAATCCCACTGCGCAAGTCTTGTTTCACTTTCAAAACAAAGCGGGTCTAAAATCGGCTCTTTTAGATTCCAATCATCTTTATACCCATCTAAAATGCTAGGCTCATAGTTGCGCATCGCACCATAAGCACCATTTGTCATATAGCCATCACGGGCGGTAGAATGCACGGGCGATTTTGGTGCGTTTATGGGGAGCTGATTATGATTTGCCCCAAGTCTATATCGCTGTGTATCACCATAGGCAAATAGCCTCCCTTGCAACAATCTATCAGGGCTAAACCCGATGCCCGGCACAATATTTGCGGGATTAAACGCTGCTTGCTCCACTTCGGCAAAATAGTTTTGCGGATTTTTATTTAGCGTCATTATGCCAACTTCAATCAATGGATAATCTTTATGACTCCAAATTTTTGTAACATCAAATGGGTGAAATTTGTAAGTTTTGGCATCAGATTCTGGCATTACTTGGATTGAGAGTTTCCATTGTGGATATTGGCCGCGCTCGATTGACTCAAACAAATCCCTTTGATGAGAATCCATATCTTTTGCCCTCAATGCCTCTGCTTCCTCATTTGTAAGATTTTTTATCCCTTGCATTGTGTGGAAGTGAAATTTGACCCAAAATCGCTGATTTTTATCGTTTATAAGGCTAAAAGTGTGGCTTCCATAGCCATTCATATTGCGATAACTAGCAGGAATGCCTCTATCACCCATAAGGTAAGTGATTTGGTGCAAAGATTCTGGTGTCTGACACCAAAAATCCCACCACCGCTCGCTATTTTGGATATGCGTTTTAGAATCGCGCTTTTGAGAATGGATAAAATCAGGGAATTTATACGGGTCGCGGATAAAAAAAATGGGCGTATTATTGCCCACCAAATCCCAATTCCCCTGCGTAGTGTAGAATTTCACCGCAAATCCGCGTGGGTCGCGCACCGCATCTGCTGAACCGCTCTCTGGTGCGACGGTAGAAAATCTAATAAACATTGGCGTTTTTGTGCCTTTTTTAAACACTTCTGCTTTGGAATACGCGCTAATGTCATTTGTGATTTCTAGCACTCCGTGCGCCCCGCTACCACGGGCGTGCACCACTCGCTCTGGGATTCTCTCCCTATCAAATGACGCTAGTTTTTCCAAAAACCACGAATCTTGCAAAAGAAGCGGTCCTCTAGGTCCCACGCTCATCACATTTTGATTATCGCCCACAGGGCGTCCGCTTGAAGTTGTTAATTGTCTAAAATCTGCCATTTTTTCTCCTTTAGTTGTGGTAATTTTGGGGTTGGTTTTGCAAAAATTCTTGCAAAATCCAAAAACCCTGATAAACATAATAAATAAAAATTATTAACTACTAAATAATTTCTAATAATTTTATTTTGCTATTTTTAGATATTGTCAAATATTTACTAAGAATTTGTTAGCATTTTGCTTTTTTATTTTCTACAAAAAAGGAGCAAAAATGACTTTTGAAGAATCCTTGCAAGCGCGACACGCGTGCAAAAAATTTAATGACAAAGTAATTGCAAAGAGCGATTTAGATGCGATTTTGGAAGCGGGGCGATTAGCACCTAGTGGCTATGGATTTGAGCCGTGGAAGTTTGTCGTGGTGGGCAAAGAGTATAGCGCGGAGCTAGCAAAATCCTGCTACAACCAAGAAAATGTCGCCACCGCAAGCCATAATATTGTGATTTTGGGGCGAATGGACTTAAAAAGCAAAGATGAGTTTGCGCGCAAACAGGTTCGGCGATTTGCCACAGATGAGGCGCATTTTGAGCAAATTTTGGGAATCTACACAGGCTGGGCAGATGCGTTAAGCGATGAGCAAATCTTTGATTTTAGCCAAACCCAATGCCACCTCCCGCTAATGCAAATGATGAATGCCGCGATATTTAAGGGCATTGATTCGTGTGCGATTGGCGGGTTTTTGCGCGATGAAGTGGAGGCATTTTTGGGCGTGAAAAAGCCCTTTGGCGTGGCAGTAATCCTCTCGCTTGGCTATGGTGCAAACCCGCCAAAGCACAGCAAAAAGCGACAAGAAAAAAGCGAAGTGGTGGAGTTTTTTACAAAGTAGCTTAAAAACAGCGTTTAGTAGTTTTTCTAGTTTTTTTTTCTGGCGTTTTTTATGTTTTTCTAGCTAGTGTTTATTCTTGCATAAGCCATATTATCATCGCCCAAAAGCACAGATTTTATGGCTAGCACTCTAAACGCTACAAAAAGCAAAAACTAAAATCTATCCTCTATTTTAGCCCATTTTGCCTATTTTTTCTGCCACTACCTGTGCGATGTCGCCCTCGCTAAAAATTTCCCCACTAAATCTATCCACTCCATTTGCGTAGCACCGCACTTCCCAAGCGTTGCCTTTTTGCTTTATCGGTATCCAAAAATGATATGGCAATTTTTTAGAAATCGCTTTATACACTTTTGCTAGTTCAGCGATTTTGCGCCCATATTCGCTACCACCAAACGCGCTAGATTCGCCCAAGCCACCAAAATCGCCAAAGCTAGAATCCACACTCTTTACTTCAAAAATATGGATTCTATCACTAGAATCTTTTAGCACAAAATCAGGGTAAGAAAAATGTCGCCCATTTAGATAATACTCAAATTTTATGCCAGAGCTATAGGGATAGTTTTTGCCAAATAGCGCGACTTTTTCGCCATTTATCACTATGCTTTTGATAAGTTCTTTTTTGCATATTTCTCTTATGATTTTTATCCATTCTTTTTCAGCCTTGCTATCAAAGGCAAATCGCTCGCCATCACATAGCCAAATCCAATGTTCTAACGCCTCTTTATCAAATCCATATTCCCTCTCATTAAAAAAACTCTCCAACGCCAAATTCCCGCTAATCTCGCTAATCTCCACGCTTTTATCATAATCCAACACTTCTTTTTCGTATTCATTTTTTAGCAATACAAAATTATTTGCAAACGCATACCATTTTTTAGCATCTTGCCCCGCATACGCCTTGCACTCCGCTTCTAACGCGCTATTAGATTCTATCTCTCTATAAAGCGTAAAAATATCCTTTTTACCACGCATTTCATTAAAATCCGCGCCCAAATTTGCCAAAATTTTCTCTGCGCTAAAATCTAATTTTTCGCCACTTTTTAGCGTAGTTACTTTTATGGCAAATTCTTTGATAATCTCATTTTCTACTAATCCATCGTGAATCTGCCCTTTTAGCCACACTTTTATCGCATTTGATTCCTTTGGTTTCACACCATAAATATACGCCCTGCTTATCAAATCCCTTTGCGCCTCATTTAGATTTTCAAAATCTAGTAGTCGCGGATTGCGCCGCACTCGCCCTATGACTTGCTCATCAAGCTGTTTGCTTTTGGAGTCGCGCATTTGGTAGAGCATACACGCGCGGGGTATATCCCAGCCCTCACTTATCACCATTTTAAATACGATTATGTCAATCGTGCTGTTATTTCCCTTTGCGTATTCTTTCCATTTTTTTACGGGGAGTTTATTTTTGCCTTGCGCGATTTTGTCGTTGCTCTCGCATTTATTTGAGTTTTTGTCATCTACGATTATCATATATTTTAGCTCACTATGCAAAGCCAAAGCCTCTTTTATAGTTTCTATTTCTTTGTCCGCTTTGTCTTTGTTTGAGATTTGGATAATCATACACGGATTTAGCCCCACGCCGTCTTGCTCATCTAAATACGCCTTTTTTAGATTCACATATTCGCCTATCGCGTTTTGTAGTTCCTCTACATTGCTTTCATCATCGATATTTTTTAGATTCACGGCTTTTATTAGATTTGCATTTACTGCTTGTTCCTCTGTGATTTCGACATCTGAGAATTGTTTGCGCTCCAACTTTGGCGTAGCTGAAATATTTATGACTTTCTCAAAATATCCATTGCCTTTATTGTCCATTATCAAACTATCCAAATTTTTTGTAGCGATATGACATTCATCTTTGATTAGATAAATCTTTTTGCCCTGCGATTCGCGCTCCAAATCCGCGCTTAGTGATTTTAGAAAATTCACCAACGCGCCTTGTTTGAGTTTGGATTTTTCTTTATACAAATCGCGTGGCAACACATAGACATTATAATCGCTAGGGATATGCAACGCTTCCTCCCCGCTATCATTTGAGTCAATCAAAAAAGGTTTTAGATTGCCAAATCGCTCCCGTGCAAAGCGACAAAACGCCTTAAAATTCTGCTCCCCTAATCCGCCCTTTGATAAAGTGCTAACGACAAAGACGACATTGCTATCACACGCGATTACGCGACTCATAAAATCGCTCATCATATAGGTTTTGCCACTGCCTGTGGGGGCTTTGAGCGTTACTTCGCTTTTAGATTTTACATACGCAAAAAGTTTGCTAACCGCTTCATTTTGTAAATCAATGACTTCTTGTAGCATTATTCGCCCTTTTTGCGTTTGATATATTCTGCGTTAGATTCAATCGTATTTAGCGTGATTCCAAAATTTTGCGCTATCCATTTTGCTTTGTTATGAATCGATTCAAAGCGGGGCAGATTGTAAGCGCATTCATCGATTAAATCAAGCGGATTGCCACTAGATTCCCCATCCCTTGCGTGTGGCGATTCCATAGAATCCCCCTCCCTTGCAAGAGAATCTGCATTTTGTTCCCCCTCCCTTGCGGAGGGGGCTAGGGGGTGGGTATCGTCATTGCGAGAATCTGTGTTAGCGGATTCGTGGCAATCCACATTGTCATATTGAGCCATAGGCGAAATATCTCTAGATTTAAGATTTGAGATACTTCGGGCTTCGCCCTCAGTATGACAATTATCCCCTTGCGCATATTTGCTAATCTTTGCGATTTGATAAACTTCTAAATTATCTTTGTATGGTTCGTTTTTCTCACGCCATTTAAAGTCTTTGTTGCCATCGTAGCATTCTCCGCTCATTATGCGTTTAAGGCGTTTTGTGGTTACATCTATGGCTATGCCGTTTGGGTTTATATCGGTTATTTCGTTGTTGGTTACCAAAATGCACTTGCGATTGCCATTATCTGCGCGATTTAGCTCCATTACCGCGTGTGCTGTTGTCCCACTTCCTGCGAAAAAGTCTAAAACTATATCGTGGTTATCATTTGTTGCGTGTTGCAATATTTTTTGCATAAAAATTATGCCTTTTGGATAAGCAAAATTTTCAACCATATCAAGTTCTTTTAACTCTTTTGTCGCATTTTGATTCATAAATTCATTTGAATCAAAGCAAAGACTATCAAAAGTCGTTAAATCCGTCTTTAAATCTTTCAAATATCGTTTATAAATGAATCCTCTCTCATCGTCTTTATGCTCTTTTTTAAAGCAAATGCGCCCTTCGTCAATATGTTTTTGTATAGTATTTTGCGAAAAAAGCCAAAATCTACCTTCTGGCGGATAATCTTCTTTGCCTGTGTATGGATTTTTTACCGCAAAATATCCCGTTTCTGCTTTTCCACTTTTTGCCGATGGGTCAGTGCTTATCCAATCACCATTTGGGTCGTTATCTGGGTTTTTATATCCGCTTAAATCTTTTTGTCCGCCTAGCAAATTCACTTCATCTTTATTTTTGGCATAACAAAGTAAAAATTCGTGTTGATAATTTACCCCCGTTTTTGCGTCATTTGTCGTAGATTTTGTTTTACGGATAAAATCTGCTACAAAATTCCTCTCCCCAAAAATATCATCAAAAAGGCATTTTAAATACGCTTGATTCCTATCATCGATAGAGCAAAATATCACGCCATCATCGCGCAAAAGCATTTTTGCCAACTCTAATCGTGGTTTTAGCATTGAGAGTAAATTATCGCGCGTGATTGCATTGTCATAGTTTGTTTGCGCAAACTCGCCTAAATTGTCCTTGCCATAGGGCGGGTCGATATAAATCACTTTGATTTTTTCGCGGTATGCGATAAGTAGATTTAAAAGCGCGGGGTAATTATCACCGATTATAAGCGTATGTGTGGGCTTATTTTTGTCATTTTCAAAGCTTAGTTTGTTATCTTTGGCTAAAAAATGTATATCGTTGCTAGGATTTTCTAATCTAATATCAAAGTGAAATCCTGTCTTTTTATAAGTCGTGCCAAGTGCTGAAATCGCCTGTGCTTCGGCGATATTTTCCGCCTTTTTTACTAGCTTTTTTAGTAGCTCATAATTATTTTGCTCTAAAATCTTATCCTCTACACGCGCTTTTAGTTCGCTCAAAATATCGCGCTTGACTTGCTCTAAATTACTCTGCATTGCTTTGCCTTTGATTTGTGGGATTTTAAAAATGCAATTTTAGCAAAACCTAATCAAAATTTGTGTTTTTAGATTTGGTTTTAGATTTTGTTGTTTTTGCATTAGATTTGTAAAATCTATATGCCTAGCCATAGCCCCGCACACGCAAAAAGTAGCGTAAATGGGGTGAAAATAAGCGCGTATTTGCAATAACGCCAAAAGCCAAAATTTATGCCCCTTTGGCTTAAGAGCGAGTTTTTGGCGATTAAAGAGAGCCATAGCAAAGTGCAGAGCGAACCTATGGGGGTTAGCTTTGAGCCGATATTGCACCCTAGCAAATGCGCATACACAAGGTTTTGTTTGATGTCTTTATCCACGAACGCATCGAGACTTGCAAAGCCCAAAAAATCCGCCGGTGTCCCAAAATAGTATGCAAAAGGAAAAGGTGCAAACATTCCGTGTATCGTTAAATTGCCAAAAAGCACCATAGGCAAATTATTAAAAATGCTTGCACCAATCGCGCTTGTCGCGCTCACGCCAAAAATGTTGCTAACCTTATCGTGCGTGAGTCCGCTTAAAAACACCTTAAATGCGAGCCCAAACTCTCCCTTTGTAAGTGCAAACATCACCACAAAGAGCCCAAAGACAAACACTATAATGCCAAAAGGCGCGTTTTTAAGCGTGGATTTTGCCTTGCTATGCGACTTGCGCCATAGCACAAAAAGCAAAATCCCCGCATAGATTCCACAATTCACACTCAAAGGCAGGGCAAAATGCGTGGAGAGGAAAAAACTCGCCACAAACACGCAAATACACGCGCAATGCAGGGCAAAAAGTTTGTTTGAGAGTTTGGGTTTGAGCGGAGCGCGAAAGAGCAGTGGCGCAGATAGCGGAGCGCGAAAAACCGCTAAAAACAGCGCGATTGCGCCAATAGAGGCAAATGCGTTTGGGACAAACATAGTCCTCGCAAAGTCGCCAAAGCCTATGTGGTAGAAGTTCGCGGTGATAATGTTGGTAAGGTTTGAGATGATGAGCGGATTTGAGCTAATGTCGCACATAAAGGCGGTGGCGAACAAAAAGGCGATGATTTGGGGGTTTGTGGCGTTGCGAGCGCGCAAAAATAGCCCTAGCACAAGTGGGGTAAAAATCAAAATCGCCCCGTCATTTGCCAAAACCGCGCTTGTAATGGCACAACAAAGCGTGAGTAAGATAAAGGCTTTGCGCGTGTTTATGGCGATATTTGTATGTGAATCTAGCTGTGAATCAAAAGTGGATTCGTGGCTTTGTGGGGTTGAATCTGCGCTAAATTTTTGGCTTTTTATGTGTGAGATTTTAAAATCTGCATTAGATTTTGCCTTTTTTACGGGATATTTTACGGAGCAGATTTTTAGCACCCAAAAAATCAGCCATTCAAAAAAGCCCAAAGACTGCAAAGCATAGCTAATCACAATAAGCGCGATGAGGGTAAGCGCAGAGTCCCAAATAAGCGCAAATATAAAGCTTAAATCGCGTAGCTCCACAAGCCCAAGTGCGAGTGTCGCCACCGCGCCAATGCTAGAATACACCCAAATCCTAAACCCAAACGGACGCACCAAAATCCCAAAAAGCGTAATGGCGAAAATGACTAGGGGTAGCATTTAAAAATTTAAACCACAAATCATAGTTTTGCGACTTTTTGCCTAAACGCTTTTGCAGAAAGTCATTTCACTAAATTTTGGTGGCGTGTTTGTGAGTAGCCATTTGAAATGATTTTGCTCGATATTAAACACGCTTTGTCCCTCCATTTGTTGCCTTGTAATCCAATGAATGTCATTATCCGCAATGTGTGAAATATCCACAAATGCCACTTGTCCATTGAAAATATCAAAGTGAATGACAAGCGTTTGGATTCGTGAATCTTGATATACTGCCTTTGCTTCGCGGACTTTATGTTCTTTTATGTCATTTATGCCTTGAAATCCACTTTGCACTTCTATGCGCCACGCTGTGTTAGAATGCAAAATCTCCAAATCTGCCTTTGGTGTGCGCTTAAATGTGTCAAGCGATGAAAAATCATCTTCGCCTATGCTTTGTATCAAATCTTGCGAAACGCTAAAAATATCCGCTATCGCACTTTTGAAATACTCTAAAATCAAATATCCACGCACCCAGCTAAAATATACTTCCTCTTTTCGCCTACCTTGATTGTTGAGTTTGTTTAGAATTTGGTTATTTTTTAGCAAATTATAAGCGTTAAAAAGTTTATCTTGCAAAAATGCCTCTATATCGCAAGGCTTATAATACACGCTATTTAGCCTACTAAAAATCTCACAAAGTCTAGTATTTAGCAAATCAATATAGTTAAAATCGATATTTGCCACAATATCTTTCGCGCTCAAAAATTCTCTAAATTTCGCCTGTGAGCCAAAGCCCAAAGCGTTGCGGTAGTCCTTAAAATCATTTGCGCTAAACATTTTCAAATCCTTGTAAAATACTCTTGCACTGCCTTTGCCAACGCTATACTTACAAGAGGTGGCACGGCATTGCCGATTTGTAATCTTTTTGCACTTTCACTCCCCGCAAATACATAATCATCAGGGAAACTCTGCAATCTCGCACCCTCTCTAATGCTTAATGCCCTTGAATCGCGCGGGTGAATACAGCGCGAACTGCTCGGCGTAGAAAAATTGCGCGTAATCGTGGGTGCGGGTTGTCGCCACCACATTTTTGCATAGGTGTTTGTATAGCCAGATTTGGGGCGAATCTCTTGGGGCAAATCGTCTTTGCACTGCCCGTCTTTAAGCGTTTGCATTATTTTGATTAAATTGGGGTTGTTTTTGGGGCTACAATGTTCGCTTAATTTTTTATCATTTCGCACAAAGCGCAAAAACTCATTGTTTGGTTTACACAAAAAGCCTTTTTTATCGCCATTTTCGCCACTTATGATGGGTGGCAAATCACAAAGCGCGTTTTCAAGCGTAGTAAAATCCTTGTGCGTGGGATTTGGAAACAAAAAATCTTTTTTACAAAATTCACGCAAAATCCCCACGACAAACACTCGCTCACGAATCTGAGGCACACCAAAATGCGCTGCGTTTAAAATCTCATAAAAAACCTTGTAGCCCAAATTTTCAAATTCTTTGCAGATTTGCTTAAAAAGCTCTCTTTTTTGCATAGATAGCAATCCCACGACATTTTCAAAGACAAATGCCTTTGGCTCTAAAATCTCTAAAATCCTTAAATACTCTGTGAATAAATGCGCTCTTTTGTCCATTTTGCGTTTGCCAAGCGTGGAGTAGCTTTGACAAGGCGGACCACCCAAAAGAATGTCGATTTTGCCGTATTTTGCCAACTCATTTTTATTAAGCTGTGCTATGTCTTTGCATATAGTTTTTGTGTCTTTGTGATTTTGTGCGTAAGATTGAAGCGCGTCTTTGTCAATGTCGTTTGCCAAAATTATTTTAAAAAAATCATTTTTTGCAAAACCATAGCTAAGCCCTCCCGCTCCGCAAAAAATATCCGCGACTTTTAGGGGGTGTTGTGATTGATTAAAATATTGGTGAGATTGCATAAGGGAATCTGCGTAGTAATCTTGCGTGGCTAAAGTCATTATTTGTGCCTTGATTTATAAGGTTTATCAAAATTTTTGCATTATACCAAAACTTTGCCTATTTTATTTCGCTAAGGTTTTTAAAAGGATTTTATCCCAAAGAGTCGCTTTGAGAGGGCGCACCATAGGATTAGTCCGCAGAGTGCCACGCCACCTAAAAAGACATACGCGCTAAAGTAGCCATAATATTGCGCGAAATACCCACCCACGCCATTGCTTAACGCCCCGCCAAGTTCCCCGCAGGTGAGCGCAAATGCAAGTCCTGCGTTGATATGTCCGCTTCCACGCAAGATAAGCGCGACCACTACGGGCAAAACTACCCCGCTAACCCCCGCTCCAATGCCATCTAAAACCTGCACGACTATCATCGCGCCTATACTATCAAAGTGCGCTGCCACGCCCCCGCGAATGATGAGTGCGAAAAAGCAGGCAAAAAAGAGCCAAAAATAGAGTTTAAATTCTGAATCTTGCGTAGAATTTGTCGCGGGATTTGTCGCTAGATTGATAGAATCTACGCAATTTTGCGGTGGATTTTGAGTAGAATCTTGCGACTTTTTCAACCCCGCCTTATAAGAATCTGCCTTGCAAAAATCCGCCCTGCAAGAATCCAATCTGCGCAAAAATCGCCCGCACAGATACGCCACAAATATCATCGTGCTTTGCGCGATGAGAATGGTAGCTGCGGCATACGCCCCGCTTGAGTCGATTCCTAGTCGTTGCGCTCTTTGGCTTAGTAGCGGGAGCATTGCGGCGTTGCTAAGGTGGAAGCAAAACATTATCACGCTTAAAAATAGCACGCGTTTATCGGTAAATAGCGCGATTAGGCGCGTGGGTTTGGATTTTAGTGTCGCTTCAAAAGTCGCTTCGCTACAAATCTCGCCCCGCGCGGTAAAATCATCGATTGATTCTCGCTTTATAAGTGCCAAAACCACAAGCGAAATCCCGCCAAGCACCGCTGTAATCACAAACACGCTCACAATGCCAAAATACAGCGCAAGACAAAAGCTAAGTGCCGCGCCAAACGCCGTCCCTGCGTGCTTGTAGGCTTCATTTCGCGCCGTTTGGAGCGGATAGTCGCGCACACCGACAATGCCAAGCGTGAGTGCGGCAAACGCAGGGGCTAAAAATACCCCACTAAGCGCGACTAGCCCTTGTGCGATAAGCGTGAAAATAAATGAGGGAAAGAGGTAATTAAGCGTGCAAAATGCGATGATAAGGGCGATAAATGCGCTCATAAGCTCTTTTTTACGCGTGGTTTTATCCACCAAAATCCCGCAAGGCACGCCAAGTGATAGCGCGATAATGTGTGAAATCCCACCGATAAGCCCGACTTGAGATTCGCCAAAGCCATTTTGGAGCAAAAACACGCCCAAAAATGGTCCCAAACCATCGCGCACATCAGCGACAAAGAAATTGAGCCACGCTAAGAGATTACTAGGATTCATAGTCAAAAATCACTTAAATGCGTGGATTTTGCATAGATTTATGCCCAAAATCTATGCGATTTGCGCTATTTTCGCAGTTCATTATAGATTCGCTCTCTTGTTTGGAGTTCCTCTTTCTCGCGCTCATCGCGGAATTTCTGCGTGGCTTTGTGTAAATCGTTGCGTGATTTTGCTTCGATTTGCAGGGCTTTGATTTGAGAATCCACACTTGCGTTTTCAAAGATTTCAGGGGCTATGCCTTTGATATGTGGTAGCTCGCCTTGCGTGAGATGAGCGGGCTTTGGCTCTTTGGGTGGTGTATGCTCGTGTGGCTTAGCGGTGGCATTTATAGCGACAATCGCGCTAGATAGAAGTGTGGTAGCGATGATATGTCTCATAGTTGTCCTTTGCGTTAAAATAGCGCGTTGAAAATAGAGTTGAAACAGCTTTAAAAATGGCGTTGAAATAAACACTATTGTAGCCAAATTTGCTTGCATATTTGGTGCTTTGTAGCGAAATTTACGCGACCTGCCACAGCACATATTTGCCCACTACTTCGCGCAAATGCCAAGCACACAAACGCTTGCAAGCTAAGCCAATTAACAAGATTTTGGTATAATCGCTTTTATGAGAATTTTTACCGATGATAAGACACACTCCCCCGCGACTAAAAACGCTCCAAAACATTGTTTTTGCATTTTTAGACAATAAATATAAAATCACTTCCGCCACAAACGCATTTTGCGTCTATCGCGCATAAAAATTTCTAGTAGATTTTAGGCTATGGATTGATGGATATTTGGACTACTTTTGAGACACTTTTCACGCTACCGACATTGCAAAGACTAGGGCTAGGGCTTTTTGTCAGCTTTTATCTAGCATTTGTGAGTATTTCTCTATCTATCGCGCTAGGGAGTGTGGTGGGGCTAGCGATGATGAGTAGATTTTGGATTTTGCGCGGGGCGATGAAAATCTATTTAGAATCTATGCGGATTATTCCTGTGCTAGCATTGCTATATGTGCTATATTTTGGCTTGCCACAGATTCTAAGTTTAAGCATAGCAAACTACGCCGTAGCTATCATTGCTTTTAGTTTGTGGGGGAGTGCGGAGATGGGCGATTTGGTGCGTGGCGCGCTAGAGAGCATAGATAGGCATTATAGGCAAAGCGCGCTAGCATTGGGATTTACCACCTTGCAGATACAAGTTTTTATCATATTTCCGCTAGCCTTTAAGCGACTTTTGCCAAACCTTATCAATCTTTTTACGCGAATGATAAAAACCACTTCACTTGTGCTTTTTATCGGCATTAGCGATATTTTGCAAGTAGGGAGGCAAATCATCGAGGCAAATAGGGCATTGCTAGAAGCACCATTTATCATTTATGGTTTGATTTTGTGTCTTTATTTTGCGCTATGCTATCCGCTTAGCCTTATAGCCAAAAAGCTAGAATCCAAAGCCTGCTAGCCAAAAAAAAAAAAAACGGAGAATCAAATGCCAACGCCGATTTTAAAAATAGCAAATCTCAAAAAATCTTATGACGCTAAAGAAGTGCTAAAAGGCATAAACTTAGAGCTACACAAAGGCGAAGTGCTATGCCTGCTAGGTCCTAGTGGCTGTGGCAAATCAAGCCTGCTAAGGTGCATAAACGGGCTAGAAACCTTTGAATATGGCGAAATCTATTTAGAATCTAACCTCATCACTTCAGGGCAAAATCCCGCCCCACAGCACAAAGACTTAGATTCTAAAAAATCCACCAAAACAAATTGGAGTAAAATCCGTCAAGACATCGGTATGGTGTTTCAAAACTACGAGCTTTTCCCTCATCTAAGTGTGGAGGAAAATATCTCTCTAGCACCCATAAAGGTGCAAAAACGCGACAAAAAAGAAGTCCTAGAAAAAGCCCACACCCTACTAAGACGCGTAGGGCTAGAATCCTACGCAAAATCCTACCCAAAAACCCTTAGTGGTGGGCAAAAACAGCGAGTGGCGATTGTGCGGGCATTGTGTATGAATCCTAAGATTTTGTTGCTAGATGAAATCACAGCTTCCCTAGACCCAGAGATGGTGCGCGAGGTGCTAGATGTCGTTTTAACGCTTGCAGATGAGGGCAAGACAATGATGATAGTTACGCACGAAATGGGCTTTGCAAAGGCGGTTAGCGATAGAATCGTATTTTTGGATAATGGCATAATACAGCAAGAAGATAGCCCAAGTGAGTTTTTTAATAATCCCAAAACCCCGCGCGCACAGAAGTTTTTGCAAAGTTTTGATTTTAAGCCACGCAAAAATTTGGGCTAGATTTTGTTTTTAAGATTTTATGGATTTGTGTGATTTTTGTATTTTCAATGGTTTTAGAGATTTTAGGATTTTATAGATTTTAGAGGGGGGTTGGATTTTTGGGATTTTGTGGATTTGAAAGCAAAATCTAAATTTTGCGTTTTTTTGTGTTATTTTTGCGTTTTTCTGCACTGATTTTTAATTGTAATAAAATCTGTTGAAATGATTTTGCCGTTGAAATGATTTGCAAGCTAGTTTTGGGCTAATTTGGATTTTTTTGTGCTTCGTTAGATTTGCTACTAGATTCTCCGCTAGATTATTCATTAGTTTTGTCATTAGTTTCGTTATTTGGATTTTCCTGCGTATTTTCTACCTCTTCAAAGATTTGGTCAAAAATTTGCGCATTTTGGCTAAAAACCTCAAAATCCCTACCCTCAAACTTCACTTGCTCCACTATGCCTAAAATCCGCTTTTGTAGCTCCCCTGCTAGCTCCAAAAATCTCTCTTTTTCTTTGCCACTTAGCTCACTTGCTACGGTGCGGATTCGCTTTAGCGGGTCGATTGGCTGATTTAGCTTGTATAGCCCAAAATGCAAATGCGCCCCCGTGCTTAAACCACTAGAACCTACCCTGCCTATGAAAGTCCCTGCTTTTACCTGCGCTCCGATGCGCGTGTTTATCGCGCTTAGATGCGCATATAGCGATTTGATTCCGCCATTATGCGCGATTTCGATGACTTTGCCATAGCCTCCGCGCACGCCTGCATAGGTTACCCTACCCGCCGCAGTCGCCCTCACAGGCGTCCCAGCACTCGCCACATAATCCACCCCATAATGCGGACGGACAATCTTTAGCACAGGGTGCTTTCTCCCTAGCGAAAATCGCGATGAAATGCGCGTATAGCTCACGGGAGGGACAAAGTGAAATCCAGCCATTTCCTTGCCATTTGCGTCATAGTAGTTTCCATTTGTGTATTGAAACACAAAAAGAGGCTTTTTTGCCACTTCTATCATACTTGCCTTTATATCAGGGCTACCATAGGGCGCACCCAAGCGATAATCCCGCTCATAAAGGATAGATAGTTTGTCGTCTTTATGCATCATAGTCGCGGGACTTCTAGCAAAAATATTTGAAAACTCACCTGCTAGCACTCTGTCATTTGTCGCGTTTATGATGTCGATATATGGGGAGTTTTGCACCTTTAGCGTTAGCACTTGTTCTTTTTTAAAAGACGCGATGGGGATAAAATCTAGCACAAACTCATCATTATGCTTGTAGATATGGATTTGCGCGCTATTGCTGATAGGGATAAGCGCGTGGAGCAAATCCCCATCATCATTTCTAAGCGTGTAATAAGTCGCGTTTGCTTTGACTTCTGCGGTTAGCTCTTTGTCTTGTGATGGGAGGTTGTAATATAATTTTATAGGGATTAGATTTTGCTCAAAAAATCCTAGCAAAGTTAGCCCATTTGCCCAAGATAGCCTCTCGCCAACCGCACCAAAGCTAACATTAGCAAATAAAAAAATAGCAACTAAGCAAAATCTAGCGCGATAAAAATAGGCTAAGGGTTTGAAAATACGCAAGTGATAAAAGCTAGATTTACAACAAGAATGATTAGACATTTTTTCTCTTTTTTTATGTTTTTTTGCGTGTTTTAGATTTTGGCATTTATGAAAACAAATGCCAAAAATTTCAAAAATTGCCAAAAATTAAAAATGTAAAAAAGCGATTTTACCCAATTTGTGCTAATTTATGTAATATTTGACTTGCAAAGGATTGCAAAATCAAAATCTCACATTTCTAAAATCTAATCGCTAGAATCTTGCTTCATTTGATTTTTGTTAAATTGTTTTTGGACTTCTTTTTGTATGGCTTTGCATAGCGGAGTATGATTTGTGGGGGATTTTATGATATTGCCTTGTGCTATTAAGACACATACTTGTTTGTCATTTACATACAACCACTCTTGGTCTATGTCTATTTTTTCAATGCAGAGTTTTTGGGAATTTTTATCCAAATACTTAGATATTTGACAAAATCCCTCACTAAACATCTCATTTACAATATCTTTGACATTAGCCCTCTTGGCACTTAAGGCTAGGGCGTATTTTGCCAAATATAGTTCGCCCAAATACCAGCGGGCAAAATGCGTGATAAAACTTTCGAGAATTGCATTGCTATCTATATCAAATTCTGCCTTCAAATCATCAAATTGTTTTTTACTAGGATTTGTAAGGATTAGATTTTCATAATTTAGCCCTTTAAGTATTGTAGAGATTTCATCGCTTTTTATAGATTTTAGTAAGATATAGCGTTCATATCCTTGAAATCCAAAATCAGCTATTTCTTTTAGCTTTGCTTGATTTTTGGGAGTTTTTAGCGCGTTGTAAGCATTATCTAGCAAAAAAAGTTCTGTTGGGTGTCCGCAAGAAAGTTCCATACATACTTCATTGTTGAGGGGTTGGATAAATATTATCCCCAAAATCTCATCTCCACCGCTTAATATAAACCGCTCCTGCTCACCAAAAAATTCATTTACTAGCGTTGTTATTTGCTCATATTTTTTACTCTTGCTTTGGTTGTTATAAACCTCACTAGCAAAAAATTCCTCATCATAAAAATTAGCCAACATATAAAATAACCAAATTCGTTGGGCTTTTTGATAGTTTGTGATAAAGTCATTGATTAGTTTTTGTATTTCTTGCGGTTGTATTTCTTGTAATTCTTTTGATTGTGTTTCTTTTGATTGCATTTCTTGCGTGTATTTTGATAGTTTTTGTATTTCTTGTTGGGCTATGTTTTCAAGCGTGGTATTAAACCTAAAATGCTCTTTTTGATATGTTTTTATTAGTTGGAGGATTTTTAGTTGCGGGGTGTCATAAAATGCTTTAGAATCTTTGAGTGCAAAATCTTTTTTAGATTTTAGCTCTTGTGGGATTTCTTTTTTGATTCTCGCTTCTCTAAATAACGGCTCAAAATCGCTTAATTCCACCGCTTGTGCAAAAAGCGTGAAAATCGCGCAAGCAAAGATTATGTTTTTTGTCATTTATAAATCCTTTTGCCAAAAAGATTCTATTTTGATTCTTTGGAAGTCTCTGAATCGATTTTTTTTAGAAGATAAAACACGGGACCAAAAAGCGCAATCGCTGAAGCTATAAACAATATCAAACCATTTATCATTTTGCATTCTCCAATTTTTTAGAAAATTTTAAATACTGATTGATGACAAAAGCTAGTCCCACACAAAGCAAAAATAACGCCACAATGCCTAATATTGTTTGTAACCTTGAAAATCCATTGTCTATATGGATAATAATATACCCAAATATCCCAAAAATCGCTGTCATAAACGACACAAGCATCGCACGCAATGTGTCTATGTGTGATTTGATACTATCTTTTTCATTCATAGTGTGGATTGTAACATATTTTTGCTTACATATTTGCTATGGCTAACATCGCTTTTAGGATTTTCTTACAACACCCGAAATTCTTCAGGGTTATCAAGCGCGTAGCGGAATCTCTCCATATCCACGCGTTTATCCCAAATGCTTACCATTACGCACGCTACGACATTTCCGCAGAGATTGCCCACGCTTCGCATATCGCTTAAAAATTTATCGATTCCAAGTATGGCTGCCACCGTTACAGCAGGGATTAGGTGCGAGCCATCGCCCATCGTAAGCGCGGAGAGTGTCCCTGCTAGCACGATAAACCCGCTTCCCGTTACGCCCACCGCGCCCTTAGAGCTTATCATCAAAATAAGAATTAGCGTGATAGTCTGCTCTATGGTGATAGGAATGTCAAAGGCTTGAGAGAGGAAAATCACCGCTAGACTTAGATAAATATTTGTCGCGTCCAAATTAAAGCTATACCCCACAGGCATCACAAGCCCCACGCTTGCCTTTTGGATTCCCGCTTTTTCGAGCTTGCGCATTAGCGGGGCTAGCGCAGTCTCAGAGCTAGAAGTCGCAAAGACGACTAGCACTTCTCTATACACAAAGCGCATTAGCTTAAAAATGTTGATTTTGCCAAGCAAACAAATAAGCCCCAAAATCACAAAGATAAAGGCAAGCACGGCAACTGCCATAGTGAGAAGGAGCTGTGCCATACCGCCAATAGAGGCAAAGCCAAACTTAGCGATTAAGAAAGCCATCGCCCCAAATGTCGCTAATGGCGAATACCAAATCAGCGCGGTTAGGACTTTGAAAAATGTCTCTTGCATAGATTCTAAGTAGTTTAACGCCTTTTCCTTTATCGCGGGGCTTGTGAAACTTAGCACGATTGCCACGCAAATCGCCATCACAAGCACTTGGAGGATTTTGCCCTCGACAAATGGCGTGATAGGGTCGTGGGGAATCGCTGTTTTTAAAATGTGCAAAATCTCTCCACCTGCGCTACTTGGCATACTTGAGCCCTGCGCGATATAGCCCGCCACATCTCCAGAATCAAGCGACTCGACTTTTAAGTGCATTCCCTGACCCGGCTTAATAATCTCGCCAAAAAGCACGCCAATCACTAGCGCAAAGGTGCTTACCACCTCAAAATAAATCAGCGTCTTTAGCCCCAAACTCCCCAAAGTCTTTAAGTCCTCTAAGCGCGTGATTCCTGTGATAATGGTAAGGAAAATGATAGGTCCCATTAAAAGTTTTAGCCCTTTGATAAAGGGGTCAATGGTGTAAGCCTTGCTCTCAATGCTAAAATGGTAGAAAAAGCTGATTATGCCGTTATTTGTGGCATTTGGCGTGGCGTCATAAAAGCTCCCAATGCTCCCAAACACCACGCCTAAAAATATGCCAATAAACACCCAAAACACAAGGCTTCTCGCAATGCCTTTGCTCATTTGTTGCTTTTGTTTGTAGCTGCCTTGTTTGTGTGTTTTTGTAAGCATTTGCACCCCTTTGTTTTAAGCATTATTTTGCTTAGTTGCGTAGTTTTTTGTCAAGCATTTTTGTCTTTGCACGCGATTTGTATAAATCGTGTTTTGCACGAAATTTTGTGCAAAAAATTTTATGCAAAAAACTTTGTGCAAGAAGTTTTTGTGTAAAGTTTTTTGTGTAAATTGTAGGCTTTTACACAAAACAATGCAAGAAAAAAATACAAAATCATCACAAAATCTTAATAAATTTGTATTTTTTACTAACATTTGTGCAAAGCAAAATATCCAAAACCTAGTAAGCGCACGCGATTTTATAAAATAGCTAAATGCTAAAATTTCGCATATTTAAGACTTAAAATGGTTTTAAAACAATATCGTATAAACAAACAAAAATAGATTGCCACGCGTGGCATAAGCCACGCTCGCAATGACAATTTGTTATTATCATACGGAGGTTTCGCAAGAAACCGAAGTATCCAAAATTTTTGCAAAATCTCATTAGATTTCAAATTTGCATTATTTGCGCATTTTTGCGTTTGTTGTAAAAAATTCGTTGTTTGCTTTGATATTTTGCTTGCGTTTAGTATGGTAAATCATTCCGTCATTGCGAGATTTTGCGACTTTGTCAAAAAGGCTAAAATCGTGGCAATCTATTTATTGATTTTGCCAAAAGCGTGTTTTTGACATTTTATAACGATAAATTGCTAAGCAAATCTTACGACTTACCCACAATGACAAAAAAGCCTTTTTTGCAAAATTTGCAAGATTTGTAAAATATACAAAATATGCAAGATTTGCAAAATATGTTTTGCATAAAAAGCCACTTTGCCAAAAATGTTTAGCTAAAATCCCTCAACACCTCCAAAATCAACTCTTTATCTATATCATCTTTTATATCCACGCCACCGATTCCGCGTGGCAGGACAAGCGTGATTTTGCCACCTTTGGATTTTTTATCCAAAAATAGCTTTTCATAAAATTCCTCCACATTTTTGATTTTGTATTCAAAATCTAGCCCAAATTTATCTAGCAAGTTATTGATTTGTGCGACTTCATCACGCGATAGATTGCCTATTTTCAAAGCAAGCGCGTTTGCAATACGCATACCCATAGCCACCGCTTCGCCGTGCAAAAACTGCGTGTAGTTGGTTAGATTTTCGATAGCGTGCCCAAAAGTATGCCCATAGTTTAGAGCTGCGCGGATTCCCGCTTCTGTTTCGTCTTTTTGCACCACGATAGATTTTAGCTCTATGGCGGTTTGGATATGGGGTGCAAGCGCGTTTAGCACGCTATCATCTAGCGAGCTTGAAATGTCAAAATCAAAAGATTCTAGCCCCAAAAATGCGTTTTTATCAAAGCAAGTAGCGATTTTTATCATTTCGGCTATGCCTGCTTGCACTTCGCGCAGGGGCAAAGAGCGCAAAAAATGCGTATCGACAAAGACAGCCTTTGGCTGATGAAAAATCCCCACTAGATTTTTGCCATAAGCGTTGTTTATGCCACATTTTCCGCCCACAGAGGCATCGACTTGGGCTAGCAAAGTCGTAGGAATGCTAATAAAGCCAATCCCACGCTCATAGATTCCGCTTGCAAAGCCCACTATGTCGCTTACTATCCCGCCACCTAGCGAAATCATAAGCGATTTTCTATCTAGCTTGTGGCAAAAAGCAAAATCCAAAATCCCCTCTATGCTTGCCATATTTTTATGCACTTCGCCTTCTTTTATGCAGTGCGTGAAAATCTCACAAGATTCCCATTTTTTAGCATTTGCACCGCACGCTACACTTGCGCTATGCAAGGCATTTTCAACATAGGGCAAGTAGAGATTTTTTATCACTTCATTTGTGATAAGCAAAATCTTTGTTGGCTTTAGATTTGCTAGCGTAGAGCGCAGATTTTCACACAAAGGGGCTATGTGGATAGGGTAGCTAAAATCTTGTTTTTGTAGTTGTAGTTGGAGGGTTGGCATTTATGCTCCTTAGATTTTGTGGTTTTGGTGTGTGATATTATGCAAAATCTATTCGTTTCTTAGCACCGTCAAAGCATCAATCTCTGAAGCCTTTTTGGCAGGATAAAACGATGATAAACACACGATGACGCTAGCCCCCAAAATCGTAGCGACAAAATCAAATACACTTAAATCAAGCGGTAATTTGCTAACGCCATACACATCAGCAGGCAGGCTAATGATAGGAAAAGTATCTAGCACCCACAGCACCACTCCGCTAAGCACCACGCCAAAAATGATTCCACAAAATCCAATGCTAATGCCTAAATAAAAAAAAGTCTTTTTGATTTCTTGCTTGCTAGCCCCTAGACTTAGTAGCAGGGCGATTTCTTTCCTGCGATTCATCACCACCATTAGTAGCGAGCTTATGATATTTAGGCTTGCCATTAGGATTATTAGCATTAGCACGATAAAAAGCACATTTTTTTCCAAATCCATTGCCGCAAAAAGATTGGTATTTTTTTGCCACCAGCCCTCTATGCCGTATTTTCCGCCATAGATTTTGCTGATTTCTAGCCCCTTTTGTGAGTCCAAAAATTTGCGCAAATCCACAATATCTTCCATAGGTTTTGCCGAATGAATATGAATGCCATCAAAAATATCAGTCGAGCGGTTTTTTATCGCTGCGATAGCCTCTAGATTTGCATACATATACGCGCTATCATAGGCACTTATCCCAGAGCTAAACCCACCAAAAAGGCTAAATCGCTTCATCGTGGGGCTTAGCACTAGCCCTGTGGGCTCTAGTCGCGTGAAATACAGCGTGATTTTATCGCCACTCTCCAAAAAATGAGAATCTATGAGCGAATTTCCCACGATAATGCCAAAGCGATTTTGGCTAAAAGATTCTAAGGCGGGGGAAATATCCTCCAAAACAGAATGTAGATTTTGCCTCTCAAATGGATTTTGGTAGCCTCTAGGCAAAAACGCACCTGCAAACACGGGATTTATCTTTGCTTCTCTTTGTGGCTCTATGCCAAATACGATTCCAGCTTCCATCGCACCATTGATTTTAGCGACACTTTGGGCAGAGATATAGGGGCTAAATGATAGGTTTGGAAAATGCGATTCTAGCGCGTTTAATAGCTCTCGTGGCACGCCAGAGCGATTTAGCGAATGAAGGGTTAGCGGGTAGCTCATCACAAAAAGTCGCTTTTCAAATTCCTTGCTCATTCCATTCATTATCGCCATTGCGACAATTAGCACCATAACGCCTATGCCAATGCCTAAAAACGCCAAAATCGCCGTGATAGAAATAAATGGCTGTGATTTATCAAAGCGCAAAAATTTGCGGTGCAAAAATGCGGGCAGGGATTTTATGTTGGTTAGGTTGCTTAAATGTGGCTTTGCAATGTTTGTGTGGTTTGTGTTTTGCATTTTCTTACTTTTAGATTTTGGGGTTAGATTTTGGCTAGGTTTTTCCTAGATTGTCGTTTTTGGTTTTTCATTTTTGGATTCTTGTTTTTGGATTTTGCTTTTTTGGATTTTATCGCTAGGTTTTTGTGAAACGCCCAAATGCCCAAACGCCATAAATTAGCAGGCTTTGGAGGGCAAACTAAAATCTAGCGCATTTTTTCTAGCATTATTTGTCTAGCGTTGTTTGGCTAGCATTATGTCGCTAGCATTCCTTTTTTTGGTCCGCTTTTTCCGTGGCAAAGTTTGTATTTTTTGCCACTTCCACAGGGGCAGGGCTCGTTTCTTGCGACTTTGCGTCCAAATGGCTTAGAATCCCCGTTTGCGCGATTTTGCGCGCTAGCCTCATCGGTATTGTAAGCTAGCTCATTTTCAGGCGTTTGCAAATCCTCGATGATTTCTTGGGTTTGCTCGCTAGAATCTTTTGTTTCCACTAGCTCGATTATATGAAGCATTTTGATAGCTTGGTATTTTATGGATTCTATTAGCTCCATAAAGAGATTGTAGCTTTCTTTTTTGTATTCGACAAGGGGGTCTTTTTGGTTGTATCCGCGCAGTCCTATGCCCGTTTTTAGCGTATCCATCGTGTAGAGATGCTCTCTCCACTCATTATCTAGCACTTGGAGATATATGATTCGCTCAATCTCATTTTTGCGATTTGGCGGGAGCTTTGCCATTTTGGTTTCATATTCTTGCTTTATCGCACTTAGCACTTCATCAAACAATGCCAACTCGTTTGCAGAATCTAGCATTGAAATATCACCCTCAAACCCAAACTCATCTTGCAAGACTTTGCTAAGGGAATCTAGCGCGATAGAGCCATCTTCGCTATTTGCCCTCACTTGCTCAAACGCCCTCTCTAACGCAAGCGTGCGATTTTGCTCCACGCGCTCACTCATATCAAAATCGCTATCTAGCAATTCATTGCGAAATTTATACACGCTTTTTCGTTGCTCATTTGCGACATCATCGTATTCTAGCAGGTGTTTGCGGGATTCAAAATGTAGATTTTCCACCTTTTTTTGCGCATTTTGCACCGAGCGGGTTACTAGCCCTGATTCGATATGTTCGCCATCTTTTAGCCCTAGCTTTTCCATAATCCCTTTTAGCTTATCGCTACCAAAAATCCTTAACAGCGAATCCTCTAAACTCAAATAAAATTGACTTACCCCGGGGTCGCCCTGCCTGCCACTTCGTCCGCGTAGTTGATTGTCGATTCTGCGTGATTCGTGTCGCTCCGTGCCGATTATGTATAGTCCGCCTAGATTTTTGACTTCATCGTTTATTTTTATATCTACGCCCCGCCCTGCCATATTTGTAGCGATTGTTACGCTACCTTTTAGTCCTGCGTCTTTGATGATTTCAGCTTCTTTGGTGTGTTGTTTGGCGTTTAGCACGGTGTGGGGGATTTTTTGTTTTTTTAGTAGTTCGTGCAAAAGTTCGCTTTTTTCGATACTTGCCGTGCCGACAAGCACGGGTTGCCCTTTTTTGTAAAGCTCTTTGATTTTTTCTAGCACCGCGTTAAATTTCTCTCTCTCGCTTTTATAAATCAAATCATTCAAATCTTTCCGCAAAATCGGCACATTTGTAGGGATTGAGATGACTTCTAAATTATAGATTTGCAAAAACTCACTAGCTTCAGTTTGTGCCGTGCCTGTCATACCTGCTAGCTTGTCATAGAGGCGAAAATAGTTTTGGAAAGTGATGTCTGCTAGGGTTTGGCTTTCTTCTTTTATCTGCACGCCCTCTTTTGCTTCTAGTGCTTGGTGCAATCCCTCACTAAACCTTCTCCCCTCGCTTAGTCGCCCTGTAAATTCATCTACGATTATGATTTCATCGCCATTTTCTCCACCCTGCACGACATAGTCTTTGTCTTTAAAAAACAAATAATTTGCCTTTAATGCTTGGTCTAGGTGGTGCGATAGTGCGGCATTTTCTATGCTGTATAGATTTTCTACGCCAAAATGCTCTTCAGCTTTTTTGATTCCCTCTTCTGTGATTAAAATCACGCGGTTTTTTTCATCGATAGTAAAATCCACCTCCGCTTTTAGCTTTTTTGCGACATTATCTGCGGATTGGTAGTTTTCCATTTTGCGATTTGCAGGACCTGAAATGATAAGCGGTGTGCGCGCTTCATCGATAAGGATAGAATCCACCTCATCGATAATCGCATAGGCGTGGTGCTTTTGGACTTTGGATTCTAGGTTGTATTTCATATTATCACGCAAGTAGTCAAATCCAAACTCATTATTTGTGCCATAGACAATGTCTTTTGAGTAGGTTTCTAGTCGCTCCACATCGCTTTTGTCCGCGCTAGTGATGACCCCCACGCTAAATCCCAAAAACTCATATAGCGCGCCCATATCGCTTGCATCTCTTGCTGCTAGGTAGTCATTTACCGTTACGATATGCACGCTAGAGCCACTTAGGGCGTTTAGACACACGGCAAGCGTGGCTACGAGGGTTTTTCCCTCCCCTGTTTTCATCTCTGCGATTCTCCCGTCATTTAGCACCATTCCACCGATAAGCTGGACATCAAAATGTCTCATACCAAGCGTGCGCACGCTTGCTTCACGAGTGATAGCAAAGCATTCTTCAAGCACAGAATCAAGCGCGTAAGCCAACGCCTTTTTAGAATCCAAATTGCCGTGTTTATCGGTTTTTGAATGCGATTGTATGCTTTCTTGCACGCGTGTTTTTAGCGCGTTAAATCGCGCTTGCAATTCGCTATCGCTAAGGGATTTTAGGCTAGGCTCTAGGGCGTTTATGGATTCTACTTTTTTGCGATATTTTTTTACAAGCTTGTCATTGCGCGAGCTAATGATAGTGCTAAATATGGTTTTAAGCATCGTGTAGCCTTATGTGTGGGATTTGATTTTGTAGATTTGCTTTTTTGTGTGGCAAAATTTATAAAATCCAAATTATAGTCAAAATATCTTTAATCCGCGTTTAATGCAAAATTTTTGTGCCTTGCGTGTCATAAATGCGCCTTAAAGTGTGCTTTGCATAAAATCTATTTTGCTAATCCTCTTTGCAATAAGTCAAACTAAGGCATTAAAATCTTGCAAAAATATCTTATAATATTTCAAAATGTTTGCTACTTTTGCGTGGTTTTAAAAGCGTGGTTTTAAATGTATTTAGCGCAAAAAGCAAAATCAAAACAAAGTTATGAAATCAAGGAAAAATATGGATTTTGTGTATCAAAGCGTAAGTGAATTTGTGGGGATTGAGTTATATGGCGAGATGAGTTTGGAGGGGTTTGAGGCTTCTTTGCGCTCTATGCTAAAATCCGCCACAAAAGCAAGTGCACAAAGCGATTCTAGCGAGGAATTTCAAAAAAATCTCATCATTAAATTTTTGCGTGAGAATTTTGGCTATGAGTGCAACACGCTAGGCAAGGCGGATTTAGCCATTTATGATGAGGGCGTGGCAAAGGTGCTTTTTGAGGTAAAATCTACCCAAAATAAAGCCGAGTTTGTGAAATCGCCAAATTTGCACTCCGATTCGTCATTGCGAGAATCTGCGACAGCAGATTCGTGGCAATCCAAATCAAGCAAATCCAAAAAGCAAGGCGAATCAATGACCCAAAAGCGAATCGATAAATCAAATCAATCCGCAGATTCGCCTTTGCAATATTGTGATTCACATAATGCCGATTCGCGTGATTTGGATTGCTTCGTTGCACTTCGTGCGCCTCGCAATGACGCGTGGAATCTTTGTTCAAAGGCATTTTATGAATCCATTTTATACTTTTTGCGTGAATTTCACAAAAAGAAAAACAACAACATAAAGCATATTATTTTATGCACGGCGAGAGAATTTTATGTCATCAAAGCACAAACTTATCACACGCTTTTTATCGCAAATGCCAACAAAGCGGCTCAAAAGCGCATAGACACCGCGTATAAAAATTGCGATTTACATCAAGGCAATGACACCAGCACACGCAAATTTTATGATGAGATTGAATCTATCGTGCGCGAAATGAGCGACACGCTAGAATTTTGCTATATAAATATCGAAATGATTTTAGATTCGATAGATTTGTCGGATTTACGCGAATCTAATAAATCTAGCGAATCTACCCACAAATCTAGCCTAGATTTAGCAGATTTTCACAAACCCAAAACAAATTCAGCAGATTTTCACAAATCAAATCCAAAATCCAAGCAAGATTCTCACATATCCAAACAAAATCTAGCCCTATTTTACGCACTTTTTTCGCCAAATTCACTTTTGCAAATCCCACGCTATATCGATGCAAATACGCTAAATGAGCGATTTTACAAAGAGTTGCTTTATCTTTTGGGATTAAAGCAGGTTGAGACAAATGGCAAGGTGATTTTAAAGCCAGATTCTACGCCAAACGCGCTATTAGATTTAGTCCAAGACACATTTGCCGACAAACTCCCAAGCGATATAGATGAAGCCTTTGAATCCCACATTTTCCCGCTACTAATGCTATGGAATAATCGCATTTTATTTTTGCGTCTGTTAGAATCAATGCTGCTAAATTTCAAACACATTGAAAAGCCGTTTTTACACATTGAAGTTTTGAGCGATTTTAGCGCGCTATCCACGCTATTTTTCAAAGTCATAGCGGTGAAAGAACGCACCGAGATTCCGCAAAATCTATCCCAAATCCCCTATCTAAATTCTAGCCTTTTTGAAAAAGGCGAGTTAGAATCACAAGGCTTTGAAATCGCAATGCTAGAATCAAAGCTCCTAAAAATCGCGCCTGATTCGATATTGCGCCGAGATAGTGCGCAAAATGCGATTTACAAAAGCATAAATGAATTGCCATTTTTGGAATATCTCTTTGCGTTCCTCCACGCGTATAATTTCACCACGACTCCAAAGGACATTGTAGATTTTGCCAAAACTAACCACGATAAACTGATAAATTCTGCTGTTTTAGGACTTGTATTTGAAAAGCTAAATGGCTACAAAGAGGGGAGTTTTTTCACACCTAGCTTTATTACAAGCTATATGTGTGCGCAAAGTATCCGCAAAATCGTGGTAGCGAAGTTTAATGAAGCAAATCCAAAATGGCAATGCGAAACCATAGCCGACATAGAATACGAAATCCACCGCGAAATCCGCACCGCTAGAAACGCCAAAGATACCCCACCCCAACCCCTCCCGCAAGGGGAGGGGCTTAAAAACGCAAAAAATACCCCCTCCCTTGCAAAGAAATTTTCAAGAAATACCCCCTCCCTTGCGGAGAATTTTTCAAAAAATACCCCCTCTCAAAATGAAATTGTGGCGGAGGGGGATAAATGGGGAGAGTCGTCATTGCGAGGGAGCGAAGCGACCGAAGCAATCCACAATCAAAGCATAGATTGCCACGAATCTGCAACTTTTGACAAAGTCGCAGATTCTCGCAATGACAAAAATAAGCGTATTGATTCCACAAGCGCAATCCTAGCCAAGCATAACCGCACTTTTTTAAGCATTCACATTTGCGACCCAGCGGTAGGGAGCGGACACTTCCTAGTCTCCGCGCTAAATGAGCTAATCGCTATAAAGCACGAGTTAGGATTGTTGCTAGATACGCAGGGCAAGCGATTGCGCGACATTGATTTGAGCCTAGAAAATGACGAACTCATCATCAAAGATTTTAGTGGCAAAATCATCGACTACACTATCCCAGCCCACGAAAATATCGAATCCCACATAATCCAAAAAGCCATTTTCCACACCAAAAAAGAATTGATAGAAAATTGCCTTTTTGGCGTGGATATAAATCCTAGCTCGGTAGAGATTTGCAAACTTCGCTTGTGGATAGAACTACTAAAATACAGCTACTATGAAAATATCGCCACGCGTGAGCTTCAAACCCTCCCAAATATCGATATAAACATAAAATGTGGCAACTCTCTCATAAGTCGATTTGCCCTGCAAGATAGCCTGCGACATATCCCAAATATCGCTCAAAAAATACGCGAATATCAAAATCTAGTCTTTGAGTATAAAAACTCCGATAAAAGCGAGCTAAAACCACGCAAAAAAGACATAGAATCTAAAATCCAAAATCTAAAAGCCACATTTCGACTAACGCTAAAAGACCCAAAAACCAAAAAAGAGCTAGAAAAAGCGATACAAAATCATATCCGTGATTTTGGGAATTTTTTGCTTGATGATGATAGCTTGCTAGATGGGCTAAATGGGCGAATGGGAAATCTTTTTGCAGAGACAAAACTAAATGAAAACGAGCAGGCAAAAGCAGCGATAAGCTATGCAAATATCAAGCTACTGCGACATAGGCTAGATTCTGTGCTAAGTGGCGCGGAGTATAAAAACGCGTTTGAATGGAGGTTTGAATTCCCCGAAGTTTTGGATAGCAACGGGGATTTTATGGGATTTGATTTGGTGATAGGAAATCCACCCTATATCCGCCAAGAGGAAATCAAAGAGCTAAAACCACACTTACAAAAAGCATTTAGCATTTTTGCAAGCACGGCGGATATTTTCACATATTTTTATGAGAAGGGATTAGGACTGCTAAAAGAGCGTGGCATTTTACACCTAATCACTAGCAATAAATTCTGCCGTGCTGGATATGGAAAAAATCTGCGTAAGTTTTTGCTTGAATCTACCACGATTTTGGATTTTGTGGATTTAAACGGCATAAAAGTCTTTGACAAAGCTACCGTGGATACTTGCATAGTAAATCTACTCAATGCAAAACCTCCAAAATCACACATTATAAACTATGTCGATTCAATGCAGGTTCGCAAGGCAAATGAAATCCAAAGTGATGAAGTAGCCAAATCCAAAAAAGCAAAAAGAGAAATAAGCCTGCTAAATCTCACTTACACGCCAATCCCACAAAATTCGCTAAATGCCGAAGCATTTATTTTTGCAGATTCACACACCATAGATTTAAAACAAAAGATTGAAAAAATCGGCACGCCTTTGAAAAAATGGGATATTAAAATCTATCGTGGCGTTTTGACAGGCTACAATGAAGCCTTTATCATCGACACTGCGACAAAAGAAGCGATTTTAGATTCGTGCAAATCTAGCGCAGAGCGCAAACGCACAGAGCAAATCATAAAGCCCATTTTGCGCGGACGAGACATCAACACTATTCGTATCAATGGGCAAATCTATGGCTAATAAACACGCATAATGGCTACACTACGCAAGACGGCAATAAGATTCCGCCCATTAAAATCGCAAAATACCCCGCATTAAAGGCGCATTTTGATAGACAAATAAAAGATACGAGAAAAAAAGGCAAAGGCTTATTTGATAGAGACGACAAAGGCATAACGCCGTATAATTTGCGAAATTGTGCGTATTTGGAGGATTTTGAGAAAGAAAAGATTGTGTGGGCTGAAATGACAAAAGAATCGTGTTTTATTTATGATACAAGCGGATTTTTCATAAATCAAACTTGCTATTTTATCCCCAATGCAAATAAATATCTTTTGGCTTTGCTAAATTCAAAATTGATTTATTTTTATATACAGCAAATCGCTAGTGGATTAGGCGATGGCGCGTTTAGATGGATAAAACAATATATCGAAAAAATCCCTATCCCCAAAATAGATTCCAAAAACCAAAAAATCGCTGATAATATTATCAATCTTGTAAATGAAATTTTAGAATCCAAAGCCAAAGATTCCACCGCAAACACCGCCAAACTAGAATCCAAAATCGATGATTTGGTATTTGAATTGTATAATTTAGACACAAAAGAGATTAAAATTGTAAAAGAGAGCTAAATGGAAAATAAGATAGGCATATTGCAAAAGCATATAAATGAGTGCAAAGAAATACTTGCCAAAAATAATCCAAAAGAAGCAGCAGAAATAATAGAAACAATAGGACGAGCTTATTATTATGAAAATGATGATTTTGGCATAAGACCAGCGCACGATAAATTTGGTAACACAATCTATGAATCTAGTGAAAATTTAAAAAATCTTAAATGTTTGATTACACAAATGGAAATTAGGCTTGGAGAATATATTGACGAAAACAGCATTCAAACACAAGAAAAATCATCATCAACTATCAATAATATACAGCTTGGAAACAACAATAAAATCATAAATTCAAACATAAACAATGAAATCGTGGATACAAAAAACTCAAATCATAAAATTTCTATGATTAGACAAATTATTGTTGGTGTTATAGTGGCTATTGTGGCGGGTGTTATATTGTTTTATTTAGGGATTCAATAATGGCAAAAAGTAAAATTATAAAGCAACTTGTAAATAATGAAATAACCACAAAACAAGCGTTAGAGCGAATGTTGATTTTGGCAAAAGATATTAAAGATAAAAATTTAGAGAAATGGATAAAAAGCGAGATTCAAGGATATGGAAAAAATGAAGTGATACCAAAATACAGAAAAATTCCTATTTGTTATGTGGGAACTTACAGAACGCAAAGTGTTATGGGGCTTAGTATTGTAGGTGGTGTGCATAAAAATGCTATGTTGCCAACTTTATTTTTAGATAATAAGTCTCAAAAAGAAAAAGATGAGTTCTTTAATAAATTTATTGACATATCAATAGAAATGCTAGAACAAATCATCAAAGACAAAGAGGAAGTTGCAGAAGTGCTGAATCCAAAGCTTTTTCAAATATTTCAATATAAGACAAATATAGAGGTATTAAGTGCCAAAAAAGTGTTTGATAGAATTTATCTAAGCAAAATTGTAGAAAAAGTTAGAGTAAAGATTTTAGATATTTTAGTTGAACTTGAAAAAGAATTTGGTTGCCTTGATGATTTGGATATTGACATAGAAAACAAAGGCAAAAAAGAGAAACAAGAAATATATAACATTATAAAGGTTATTATCCAAGACAATCATATAGAAAATAATATTGAAATAGGGGATAATAACGAAATATTAGATTCTACAATTACAAATAAAAATTGCTAATTTTTGCATTATTTGCAAATATAGTAGATTAACGAATTGCCACACGCCGTCATTGCGAGGCGTTTTGAGCGAAGCGAAAACAACGAAGCAATCCACAAAAATAGATTGCCACGAAGTCGTGCCGACTTCTCGCAATGACGCATTAGCCACGCTAAAACAAAAAAATAGACAACTTAGCATTTGAATTTTGCAACATTGCACAAACCAAACAATCATAAACGCTTAATCCAAAAATTGTATAATTCTATCTTGTAAAACCACCATATACAAGGATAGAAAATGAATAAAGATTTGGTTAAACCTTATGACGATGATGGTATATGTCCGCATTGCAGTATTTATAAGCAGTGGAGTTGGTATTACTTTGCTAATATGGGCAATAATTATTTAGGGCATTATACCTATTGCAATAATTGTAAAGAACACACCATATACTACAATGAAAAATTAGTATATCCCAAAAATAAGTTGCTAATAAAACCTAATGTATTATTTGATACATATAAAAAATCTAAAAAGCTATTTTTAGAAGCTGTGGAGGTTTCGCCCATATCTCCAAGAGCTGGTTTGACATTAGCAAGAATGTGTTTAGAATCTTTGACAAATGAGATATTGCAAGAACATAATGAAAAAATAAGCGAAAATTTCCGTGATAACATAGAAAAACTTCATAGCTTGGATATTATAAGCCTAAAGCTAAAAAATTTATTGTCTAGTGCTAGGATTATAGGAAATAAATCAACTCATAATTTCAACATTATAGATACCGAAAATGAGCCTAATTTAGAAGACGCTATGGCAGTTTTAGAAACTATAGATTTTATATTAGAAAATATGCGAATCGCTAACGAAAAAGAGGAAAAACTTTCTCAATTAGAGGAAAAAGTAAGGAAAACTAAAGGGAGTAAAAATGAAAAATGAAAATCCAATGCTTGAAATTTATAAAGACATAGCACAGCCAATCGCAAGGCAAGCAGGAATTACACTAAATGAGGTTGGCAAACTTATATTTTCACCAATTTATTATCCCACAAAATATCTTAACGATAGAATCCAAAAATGGTTTGAGAGAATAGAAAATAATGTGCCAAAGCAAAATCGTATCGAAGCAAAACCCTACATTACCATACCGACATTGCAAAATCTAGCCTTGCACGATGATGAGACACTTTTGGGCGAAATGTTTTTTAATATTTTGCAAAGCTCGGTAGATAAAACAAAGCAAGGATTTTTAAGCCCTGCTTTTCCTAAAATTTTAGAGCAACTTTCGCAAGATGAGGCAAAAATACTTACTTTGCTAACAATACAAAATTGTGTAGAATTTAGTTATTATGGTTGGACTGATAAAGCAACAAAGATTTTTAAAGAGGAATTGTGTGAAATAAAGAACGATAGCTTAGACAAAGAATTTTTCTTAATGTATAGAGGGCATTTATCATTGTTAGGGTTAATATCAATTAGCAATGCGCATAATGAAGGGGAAGCGTATTTTAAAGATTCTAATAACAATTTAATTAACTACAAATCTCAAGAGGGTAAAAACATCATTGACACAAATCAAATGGGTAATTATCAAACGATTAGCAAGCTATTTCATTTGGCTACTTTAAGCGATTTTGGGGTAGCGTTTGCCAATATTTGCATTAGCGATAAGTGTAAAGATTTTATAAATAATTAGGCTTGTAATTTTAAAATTTAAATCCCAAACCGCCATTGTATTGACAAAAGAATATGATTTACACAAAATATTGCCACGCATTAAGCAATCGTTTGTCATATTGCGTGTTTGGAAAAATGACTTTATCCGCGTTTTTAGATTTTGAGTTGCTTTGATTTTTTGCGAAACCTTAGTATGACATTTTGTAGCTAGTGGATTTTGTAGTGAGTGGATTGCCGCGCATTGTATCAAAAAGCAAATCTAGCAATCACAAAATCCACAAGCCTTACTAAACAAGAATCAAAATCTACTTAGTATTGTTTTAGGCATTATTTTGGCTTATGTGCTTTAAGCAGGGGTCGTCTTTGTGAATCATAAGCAGGTTGATTCCAAATGGGAAAATCTCATAGCCAAATGGCGTTAGCAAGTCAATGATTTCTTGCGGATTTGATTTTATGATTTCGATTTGCAAGATTGGCTTTGCGCTTTTTATGCTCTCCATCGCGCCATTTAGGACTTCTAGCTCCATCCCCTCACAATCGATTTTGACATAGTCAATCCTACTTAGCAAAAGAGAATCAATGCTAATTAGCGGAACTTTTTGCGTGCGTGTGTAGTCGATATGTTGCCCGATAAACTCGTTATTATCGCGTTTTCGTAGCTCTAGACTACCAAATGATGAATTTGTGGCGTAGTTTAGAAGCGGGACTTCTATTGTGGCGTTTTGAGTAGCATTTGTGGCATTTGGTGCAGAATCTGTAAGTTGTGGATTGCCAAGTGCTGCGTGCAATGCACGGACATTAAAGCAATTATTGATAGCGATATTTCCGCATAATGCGTAGTAGATTCTCTCCTGAGGCTCAAATGCTAAAACCTCCCCAAAATAAGTCATCTCTATGCCCCAAGCGATAGCGTGCGCACCGATATTTGCACCGCCATCGATAGCCACCACACCATCTCCGAAATACTGCCTACGCAAATGCAGCAAAGAAACCGCGCTCATCACTTCATCTGCGTCAAATGACGCAGAAGCAAGGTATTGAAACCCCACGCCAAAGCTAGCTTGCGACTCATCGCTAGAATCTAGATTTTGCGAAGTATCGCCATTTTTTGTTTTATTGCCCGCACCCCCATTTATATTTTTAGACTTTTTGCTAGCTTGTGTAGCGTGGCTATGCCTATCGCAATGGTTTATAATCATCGTGCCTGTATTTGTGCTAGCAAGCACAAATGGTAGCGGACGCAAAATGTGATTCATCATTGTTCCTTATATTTAAACATATTTCAACATATTTCAACGATTGCCGCATTTATGCAAGTTTTGGCGCGATAAATGCGACTACTTTTTGCGCTTGAGATAGCGCACAAGCGATACTTGCGCCAGATTTAAACAAAATATCGCCTATGACAAACACGCCTTTTACGCTACTTTGCAGATTTTCATCGACTATTGGGAGGTTGTTTTCATCTAGCTTGATGTTGCATTTTTTTAGAAAATCCACAGGCGAAGAGCCACCGATAGCATATATCGCCCTATCATACACCTCCACGCTTCCATCGGTAAAATGCGCGTTTATCTTGCCATTTTCATCGCTTAGAGATTCTATGTCTATGCCTAGCTTTGTTTTTAGTTTGCCACTAGACATTACGGATTCTAGTTCTTTTGCGTTGGTGTCGTTTATGCGCGCAAATTCGCTTCTGCGGTAGTTTAGCGTAGTGTCGTTGCTTTTTGCAAACTCGCAGGCGTATTCCACAGCGGAGTTGCCCCCGCCTACGATTAGTAGCTTTTCGCCTGCTTGCACGCTATTTGCGTTGTAATTCACCTGTCGCAAAATCGATGATGGGATTTTGTAGCTTGGTTTGTTTGGCTGCCCCATTTTGCCGATGGCAATGATTACGGATTGGGCGAAGTAGGATTTTCCCCCGCTTGTGTTGATTAGAAAGTTTGAGTCATTTTTATCATCTGCTACCACAGATTCTATGTCGTTTTGATAGGCGACATTGATTTGGTGCTTTTCTAGCAAATCGCCAAACATTTCTAGCGTGGCTTCTTTGTTGCTATCGCTAAAATCTATTGCGCCATTTAGCTTAATTTTGTCGCCTTTGTAGTCTCTATCCACGCGTTTGCCGTCTTTATAAAATTTATTTAGCGTGGCATTGTGCGTAGCGGTTTTTTCAAAAAGGATAGAATCTATCCCTGCGATTTTGGCTTCTATCGCCGCGCCTATACCGCCCGGTCCTGCGCCTATGATGGCTAGTTTTGTCGTATTTTCACTCATTTGTTCTCCTTTGGGTTTGGTTGTTGTGAGGCTAGATTTTAGCGAGGATTGGTAAGCGAGGTTTAAATCCTCTTGGCTATCAAACAATGCTCCGTGCGTGATTTTTACCGAGTCATCAAACTGCCCGCTTCTAAGCCCCCACAAAAACACCACAAGCCCGATAAGCCCTATGATTACGGACACGATTAGCATTATGGTGATGATTGGGGTATTCATTTGCCTGCCTTACGCTATGTCTTCGATGATAGATTTTGTAAGCCCTAAATCCTGCCTTATCCTCTTTCAAGATAATGCAAAAAGCAAAATCGCTTGACATTCTAGCATAAAATTTAAGGCGATTTCGCGTTGTTTTTATATTGATTTTGTGTTGTTTTTGCGTTGCTCTTATGTTATTTTTGTATTTTTTTATGTTATTTTTTATGCTGTTTTTGTGCTGATTTTGAGTTTTTTTTTTAGTTGTATTTGCATTCTTTTTGTGTTGTTTTTTTTGTGTTCTCTTTGCGTGTTTTTTTTGCATTATTTACTTGCGTGATTATTCTTGTGTTATCTTTGTATTGTGTTTGCATTATTTTTGCGTGGCTATTTGCATTCTTTGTTTGCGCGCGCTTTGTTTTTTGTGTTGTTATTTGCATTCTTTGTTTGTCTGCATTGTTTTTTGTTTTGTTTTTGTGTTGTGTTTGCGTTATTGTTTTTCATTATTTTTGTGTTACTTTGCGTTATTTTCGTATTGTTTTTTTATGTTGCTTTTGCGTCATTGTTTTTTTATTTTTTGTTATTGCAAGACTACGGCTAAATCCAAAAGCTACACATTAAAATCAGCGAAATACGACGCAAGCACAACACAAATTCCACTGCGTTCGTCATTGCGAGAATCTAGTCTTTATGCAAAAACCATATTCGTGGCAATCCGACAAAAAATCCATCGTCATTGCGAGAAAATCCGCTAGGATTTTCGTGGCAATCCAAAAAAATAGATTGCTTCGATTTTCTATCGAAAATCTCGTAATGACGGCATTTTTAAATTTGCTTTGCTTTGGCTTTTGCAAAGTCTCGCAATAACGATTCATTTGCTGTCCTTTCGTTTTTGGATTAAGATTCGCGCATAAATTTTTTTGCCATTTATGTATGGATAGCCAAAATTAAATTCATCGATTTTTGTTGTTACCATTTGTCCTATAATCTTAAATTGCTTGGGATTATATTTATCTAAAAAACTTATGGGAACTCCCATAATGCCATCATAATCAAGCGGAATATCGCTTGTTTTATCCACATTTATGGCATCATAATTATCATATTTTGGATATTTTTCAGGCGTTTTGGTAAAGCTGTGAATCGTCTCTAAAATCTCGTGTCGTTTTTTATGGTCTAGATTCGCAAACCAAATGGATTGTGAGTGCAATTTGACAACGCCGTCAATAATCTTGTATCCACTACCGATTTTTTTACCATTTAAAACTTCTTTTTGAAATTCTGCGCTTGTATTAAATAGTAAATCCGTGCTCATAGGCGTATAGCCAATCCAAATTTTATTTTCTTTGACTAGCTTAAAAATCTCTTTGTAAGTTAGTGCGTTTTTATTGCCAATAATCACAAACTTTTTATCATACTCCACCAACTGCGCGACATATTCGCGGAATAGTGAAAAAGGGGGATTTGTAACGACAATATCGCTTTGTTTTAGCAATTCTATGCAATCTTTTGAGCGAAAATCCCCTGCATTGCCTAAATCTTTGTCCTCATTTATATCAAAAAGACTTTGTTCTTTTGGTGTGTTTGGTTTGTCGGGGTTTAGCTGTGTGGTTTTGGATTCTAATTTATGTTTATTTTTTTCAAAAGATTCTAAAATCTAATATCTAAGCGTTTTTTTTAGCAAGGATTCTATGTCGATTTCGTTGCCTAAAAGCTGCTGATAAATCACATAGTTTGCAAGCACGCGCATACCATAAAATCTCGTTTCCTCCACAGGCAACAATTCAAGCGAAATCCACGGCTCATACTTGCGGGATTTTAGAAAAAGCCGTTTTTTTGCAAGCGTTTTTCGCAAAAATCCCGGTCCGCCATTATACGCATAGGCACTAAAAAGCGGGTGGGAAAACTCCCTATTTAGCTCATCTAAATACATTCGCCCAAATTCATAAGCGATGATGGGGTCAAACATCGATTCTAGCGTAATGTCTTGCTTTTTTAGCTTTCTAGCAAAAGGCTCGACATTAAATGGCATTATTTGCATCATTCCTAGCGCATAAGAGCGCGACACAAGGGCTGGCAAAAATGTGCTTTCTTGCTTTGCTACGGCAAGTGCCATCGCTTTTTGGGAGTTATCACGCCACGATAGTTGCTCGGTGTAGGGCATTATAAAGTAGTTTATAGAATATTTATTTAGCCTATTATTTACAAAAGCTAGATGAGGAATCGTGCCTTCATAGCTAAAATCTTTTGCCAACGCTTTTAGCTTAGAGCTATCCTTTGGCATATTATCACGCAAAATCTGCCACGCAAAAGGGTCTTTTATGTCTAGCTTTGGATTTTGGCTTGATAGATTTTCAAATGTAGAGATGATTTGATAATTTGGCTTAGTTTTTAGCTTTTGGTTTGCGTAGATGGAGAAAATATCGGCGTATTTGCTTGCTTGCAAATCGTTTAAAAACGCTAAATTATCGCTTAGCAAATATTGCCAAAATATCGCTCTATCGCGCAAAAACGGGTCTGCCGCATTGCTCCTAGATAGCGCGAAATATTTTAATGCCTTATCTTTTGTGCCTATGCGGACTTCATTTAGTCCGATTAAAAATAGCGTATTTGCATCTTTGATTCCGCTTAAATCCGCTTTTGAAATGCTTTTTTTAAATTCTAAAAATCCTCCATCTAAAATCACATTTTGCAAGATTTTATTAAACGAGTAGCGGTTGGCGTTTGCAAGGTTTTTTAGGGATTCTGCTTTGATAGGCGTGCCAAAAATCTCTGCTCTTTGATTGTAGCTAAGGGCGTTGTAGATTTCAGCAAAGATTTGCGCACTAGAATTTAGCATTGATTCTTTGATATTTTTGCTTCGCAGGATTTGGATTTTTTGGACTATGTTTGGGTGGGTAGCTTTTAGTTTGGAGATAAAAAAATCTACTTGTGCTTGGCTCATAGATGGGACTAAGCCTAGTCGCAGGGCATACGCGATACATTGCGCGTCTTTGTTTTTTAGGGATTCATACGCTAGATTTGCGCAGGCGATATTTTTTGGCATTTGAGCGTGAAATCCTTTTTTTTCTAATGCAGATTTTAGCTTTGGGATTTCGTTATAGACGAGTTTGTAGGCTTCTAGGGAATCTTTTAGGCTAGTATCTTTATGCGTGATAAATTCCCAAATGTAAAAATCGCGTGCCACGCCTTTTGGCTTGGTTTGGAGCTCTTTTAAGCTTAGCAATGGCGGGCAATAAGCCACGCAAACGCATATAAAAATCCACAATAAGCCACAAAAATATCGTGCCATATCGATTCTCAAATACTTTATAACACGCCAAGCGTGTGGATAATGACTTTGTCAAGCACTTGCAAACCTATGATGACTACGATTGGCGAAATGTCAATGCCATTTATCACCAAAAATGGCATTTTTTCCCTAGCCCACAAAAGCAGTGGCGCACTTAGTCGGTTTAGCACCTGCACGATAGGATTATATGGGTCTGGGCGCACCCAAGAGAGAAGCACAGCGATAATGATAACCCACATATACGCACTAATTAGCAAATGCAAACCCGTGCCAATCGCACCTAGCAATACAGACATTTTACTCTCCTTATTTTAGATTTTGTGATTTTTGCTTCATTTTGTTGTGATTTTGTTTGGAGGATTTTCGTTTGATTTTGCTTTATTTTGGATTTTATTTGGATTTTACCCGCAAGATATAGGGCAAAATCTCACGCAAATGCGGATACATCGCGCTTATATCTGGTCCGTGGCTAGCCCCTGTAAGCAAAATCCTAAGCGGTTTAAAAAACTCTTTTCCTTTGAGATTGCTCCCCTCCATAGCAAGTTTTTTAAACTCATCATACTCTTTTGGTGGATTTTTGGCTAGATTTTGCAATGTGTCAAAAATCTTTTTGCATTGCGCGCTAAAATCCTGCTCCTCATAGCTTGCGTGAATGTCTTTTGGCTCTAAAATGGCGTTTATTTTTTCACGCAGTTCATTTAGCGTGCTTGCTTCTTCTAGGTAGATTTTGCCAAGAGAACCGATTTGGCTAGCATACTGCTTGCTAGATTCTAGCAAAAGGGCGATTTTTTGCTCATCTAAAAGCGATAAATGTGCGTGATTGATAAAGCGGAGTTTTGCTATGTCAAAGCGCACGGGGGATTTTGCGATTTTTTTTATGTCAAACCACTCTATCGCTTCATCTAGCGTGAAAATCTCTTTTGGCGTGTGGTTGCCCATAGCGATTAGGTAGTTGCAAATCGCACTAGGCAAAAATCCCTCATCTAGTAGCCACGCCACACTTGAAGCCCAATCCCTTTTGCTCATTTTTTTGCCACTATCATTTAGGATAATGGGCAGATGTGCAAACTCAATCCCTCTCTCATACCCCAATGCTTTGTGGATAAGAAGTTGCTTTGGCGTGTTGCTTGTGTGGTCTTCGCCACGCACCACATAGCTAATATCATATAGCATATCATCGCACGCGCAGGCAAAATTATAAGTCGGCACAAAATCTTCACGCAAAATCACAAAGCTATCTAGCTCATTTGGCAAAAATTCTAGCTTGCCTTTGATATTGTCTATGTAGCATATCGCTTTGTCCGCGCCTTTTAGTCGCACCACAGGGTTTTTGCCATTTTTTATGGCTTCTTCTTTGTGTAGCTCTGCCCAAGTATCATCATAGCGAAAAGCCCTTTTTGCATCGATTGCTTCTTGTTTTTTTGATTCTAAAAATTCTTTTGAGCAGTAGCAATAAAATGCCTTGCCTTCTTTTAGTAGCATTTCTGCGAATTGTCTATGGTGGTTAAAATTCTCACTTTGATAGACTAGGCTATCCCATTGCAATCCAAAAAGCGTCAGCAAAGAGCAGATTTCTTTGTCCTTGCCCTCGATATTTCGCGCAAAATCCGTATCTTCTATGCGCAATAAAAACCGCTCATTTTTTTGTTTTGCCAAAATATAATTAAAAATCGCAGCCCTAAGATTACCTATGTGCATATCACCTGTGGGGGAGGGCGCAAAACGAAGCATTATAAGTCCTTGTAGTTTTGATAAGAATTTTGGCATTTTAGCATAAAATCTTTGCGCATAAATCTAAAATCTTGTGTGCGATATTGCATTTGATATAGTTTTTGGCTAGGTTTTTGCTAGGCTTTTTTATCTATTTTTTGCAAAATCTTGCATATAAATCAAATCCACGACAAAGAGATTTTAGGCATTTTGCAAATGTTTTTGTGCGATTTTATTTTGATTTCACATACAAATCCTAAAATCCCACAGAATTTGCAGAGTTTGCCAAGTTTGTAGAGTTTGTAAAGTTTGCAAAAAACACATTCGCTAGAATCTATAACGATTTTTCAAAATCTATAAAATCCAAAAGGAGCATACTTGAGTGCGCAAGAGATTTATGCACGGCTAAATCCACCCAAAAAAAACCGCAAGTTTTTATTGTGGCTTGCCATGCTTGCAGGGGGGCTTTTTGTGGTGCTTTTGTTTGTGGTGTTTGCCCCATCATCACAATCACATATCTACACCACAGCAAACCCCACCACGCTAACCATAACCCAAGTCGTATCTGCCACAGGCACGCTATCCCCCACAGATACCGTTGAGGTAGGCTCTCAAATCTCTGGGCGCATAGAAGCGGTGTATGTGGATATAAACGATGAAGTAGCCCAAGGGCAAGTGCTAGCCAAAATCGACCCCGAAAAGCTAAACCAAACGCTAGCAAAATACAAGGCAAATCTAGATTCTGCGCGCTCTCAATATGAATTATCAAAAACCACGCTAGAAAAAACGCAGTGGAATTATAATCGACTAAAAGAGCTATATGAGCGCACAGGAGGCAAATCCCCTTCAGAGCTAGAGTTAAAAACCGCACAAATAGAATATGAGAGTGCCAAAAACACTTTGCGAGTAAATGCCTCAAATATCGCAAATATAGAATCTGATGTCAAAAGCTCTCAAATTGATTTGCGAAATGCAATTATCATTAGCCCCATAAATGGAATCGTGCTAGAGCGCAGTATCGATGCGGGGCAGACAGTGGCTGCAAACTTTCAAACCCCGACACTTTTTAAGCTAGCAAAAAGCCTAGAAACAATGAGCCTCGTGGTAAATGTCGCAGAATCAGACATCGGCAAAGTCAAAAAAGGGCAGGAAGTTAGCTTTTTTGTCGATGCGTATCCAGAGGTGGAGTTTAGCGCGCTTGTGGATAGGGTAAGCTACGCTTCTAGTGAGGATAGCACGAATAATATCGTAAGCTATGAGACCAAAATCTTGGTGGATAATAAATCGCTTTTGCTCCGCCCCGGAATGAGTGCTAGCGCAAATATCCGCGTGCAAACCCAAAAAGATGCGCAAAGTATCCCTGTGAGTGCGCTGTATTATGAGCCACCGCGTGAGAGAGAGCAGGCAAAAAAGGCGTTTTCTTTTGGGGGAAATATGCCTCGCCCACCGCGAAGCAATATCACAAAATCTAAAAAAATAGGCAAGACAATTTATGTGCTAAAAGATGGCAAACCTCAACCCCTAGAAGTCGAAGTCGGCATAAATGACGGCACAAATGCCCATATCATAAGCCCCATATTGCCAAAAGATACAAAAGTCATCATTTCTCATCAATCAAAATCTAAAAAATAACCTTAAAGCTACTAAAATCTAAAAACCCTAAAATACGCAAAATCTACAAAGGCAAACAATGAGTTTTATCTCTTTGCAAGATATTCACAAGACTTATGATGCGGGGTATAAGGCTTTGCGTGGGGTGGATTTGGATATTGCTAGGGGTGAGTTTGTAGCGATGATGGGACCATCTGGCTCTGGAAAATCTACGATGGCAAATATTTTGGGCTGTTTAGATTCTCCCACAAGTGGCAAATATTTTTTTAACGGCGTGGAGGTAAGCGCGCTAAACCGCACGCAGAGGGCTTATCTGCGTAGATTTTATATAGGATTTATTTTTCAAGGGTTTAATCTATTATCGCGCACTTCCGCGCTAGAAAATGTCGAGCTTCCTTTGCTTTATCGAGGCGTAGAAAAAAGTGAGAGAGAAAAAATCGCTATGGACGCCCTAGCCAAAGTCGGGCTAGAATCCTTTGCTATGCACTCTAGCAATGAGCTAAGCGGAGGGCAACAACAGCGCGTGGCGATTGCTAGAGCGATTGCTAGCGCGCCTTCGTTTCTTATCGCAGATGAACCTACGGGGAATTTGGATTCTAAGCGAAGCGTGGAGATAATGGAGCTTTTATGCGAGCTAAACAAAGATTTTGGCATAACGATTCTTATGGTTACGCACGAGAGCGAAATGGCGGCTTATGCTACGCGTGAAATATTTTTTTTGGACGGAAAGATACAAAGCGATAGCGCAAAAAATAGCGAGCAATCTGCAAAATACGCAGAATCCATAAAATCCGCAAAAACTGATTCTACAAAATCCGTAGAATCCGCAAAATCCAATCAAAACACCAAAGACGCAAAATCCACGCAATCAACGCCCAATCAAACAGAATCTAAAACACAAATAAAAACAGATTCTAGCCCAAAATCTAAAAGCGCAAAATCTACAAAGGAAAACAAATGATTTTTAACGCATTTGTGCTAGCTTTTAAGCAAATCCGCCGAAATCTACTTCGAGCATTTCTCACAATGCTAGGGGTTATCATCGGCGTAGGAAGCGTGATAGTGATGATAGCTATCGGCAACGGCGTCAAAGAAAATATCCAAAAGCAAATCCAATCACTAGGAAGCAATATCATAATGGTGCGCCCTGCAAGGGGGTTTATGAGCGGGGGAGGCGCGCTAAATAGAAATTTTAGTTTAGAGGAAGTGGCGACTTTGAAGCAGAGATTTGTCGAGGCTAGGGCTGTAGCCCCTAGCGATTGGAAAGAAACCCTTGTGCGCTATGGTGGGAGAAATGCCCAAATCCAAATCATAGGCGTAGATAGCGAGTATTTTAAAGCTACGCAATGGAATCTATCAAACGGACGAAACATAGAAGAGCGAGAATACACGCAAGGTGCTAGGGCTTGCCTAATCGGCACAAGCGCGATAAATGAGCTATTTGGCGTAGAAAATATCTCAAACCCTGCAAGCACGCTAGGCAAACGAGTGCGCATAAAAGATAGCGTGTGCGAAATCATAGGCGTGCTAGAATCAAAAGGGCAGGGCGGAATGGGAAATGACCAAGATAATGTCATCATAATGCCGCTAAAGGCTTATTCTAGCTTTGTGTTTGGCTCTAATAGCCTTTTTTTCTTAAAAAGTATCACCATATCGCTAAAAGATAACATAGATAGCACGCAAGCTACGCAACGACTGCGCGAGATAATGCTACAAATCCGCCCACCACAAGAGGGACAAAGAGAGAGATTTGAAATCTGGGATACCAAAGAAATGGCGCGCGCCCAAGAAGAAACCACAAAGACAATGACGCTTTTTCTTAGCTGTATTGCGGGGGTTAGTCTGCTTGTGGGGGGTATAGGGATTATGAATATTATGCTAGTTTCAGTTACCGAGCGCACGCGTGAAATCGGCACTAGGCTAGCTATCGGTGCGCTAGAGAGTGAAGTGCTTATGCAGTTTCTTATCGAATCGGTGGTGATTTCTATGCTAGGAGGGTTTATAGGGATTGTGCTTGGATTTTTTGTGGCGTTGTTTATGAGTTTTTATTTGCATATTCCATTTGTGTTTGATTCTATGGTGGCGGTGGGGGCTTTTGGCGTGTCTGCTGGGGTGGGGATTATTTTTGGCTACTTGCCTGCCAAAAAGGCTTCTATGCAAGACCCAATAAAGGCATTAAGATATGAGTAGGGATTTTAGTTTTTAGATTTTGTGTAAAAACAATCATTGCGATTTAGTTTAAGAATATCAATGTAGATTTAAGGAAGTTGGGGGTATAATTTAATCTTTGTTTTAAGCAAAACAAAGATTCTACCAAACAGACAAAAAAGACAGACAAAAAGGCAAAATATGAGCAAAGATTTTACCAAACAAGCAAATAATAACGCCACGACAAACCACAAAATCAAAACCCCCACTTCCAAAAACTACGACCCCAAAACCCCCGCTCCAAAAACCCCCGCAAAAAAAGCCCTGCTAAGTGTCAGCGACAAAGATGGGATAGTGGATTTTGCGCGTGGGCTAGTAGAGCTAGGCTATGAGATATTATCCACAGGAGGCACGCTAGCCACACTAAAATCAAATGGCATAAACGCCACAGAGGTTAGCCACTACACGCAAAGCCCCGAGCTTTTTTCTGGGCGCGTGAAAACGCTTCACCCAAAGATTCACGGAGGCATACTCTATCGTAGGGACAATCAAAACGACTGCAAAACCGCACAAGAAAACGGCATAGAGGACATTAGCCTAGTGTGCGTGAATCTGTATCCGTTTTTTGCCACTACCAAGCGCACTGATGATTTTGGCGAAATCATCGAAAATATCGACATAGGCGGACCCACGCTTATAAGGGCGGCGGCAAAGTCTTTTGAAAGCGTGCTAGTGCTTGTAAGCCCTAGCGATTATGCGATAACATTGCAAAATCTAAAAACAAATCAAAATACGCTAGATTTTCGCAAAAATATGATGATAAAGGCATTTAGCCACACTGCGCAATATGACGCGATGATAGCAAACTATATGAATGAGCGATTTAATGATGGGTTTGGCGAGTTTGCGTTTATCAGCGGGCGCAAAGTGTGCCAAACGCGCTATGGCGAAAATCCACACCAAAAAGGCGCGCTATATGAAATCGCTGAAATTAGCGATTTTTACTCCAAGCGTTTTTGCGCTATCAAAGGTGAAGCTAGCTTTAATAACCTAACCGATATGAACGCTGCTATAAAGCTAGCAAGCGCATTTAACGACAAAAATGACAAAAATCTATGCGCCGTTTCTATCATAAAGCACGGGAACCCTTGCGGATTTGCCCTAAAAGATAGCCTGCTTGAAGCGTATATTTCTGCGCTAAAATGCGATAGTGTGAGTGCCTATGGTGGCGTGGTAGCGATAAATGGAATCATTGATGAAAATCTAGCAATGCAAATGTCTAAGACTTATATAGAAGTGCTTGTGGCGTGTGATATTACGCAGGGTGCGTTAGAGATTTTATCTAGCAAAAAACGGCAAAAAATCTTTATCACAAAGCAGGAGCGATTAGCCCTGCCTTGCGCAAGTTATGATTTTAAGCGAATTGAAGGGGGGTTATTATATCAGCAAAGCGATAGCGTGGGCGCAGATGAGGTGGCAAACGCAGAGCTAAAAAGTCTAAAAAAAGCTACTCAAAGCGAGCTAATCGACTTAGAAATCGCATACAAAATCGCAGCCCTTACAAAATCAAATTGCGTAGCTTATGTGAAAGACTCGGCATTGGTAGCCATCGGTATGGGAATGACAAGTCGCGTAGATGCCTCTCGCGCCGCGATTGCAAAAGCAAATGATATGGGGCTAGATGTGAGGGGGTGTGCTTTGGCTAGTGAGGCGTTTTTTCCGTTTAGGGATAGTATTGATTTGGCGGCTAGCGTGGGGGTTGGTGCGGTTATTTGCCCGGGGGGAAGTATGCGAGATGGCGAAGTCATAGACGCGGCAAATGAGCATAATATCGCGCTATATTTCACGGGGATTAGGCATTTTTTGCATTAGATTTTATGTGTTTGCTTTGGCTAGATTTTTAGCTTTTGTGTTGTTGTTTTTGTGCTTTTTTAGGATATTTCAAGTGCTAAAATATCGTAGCTCTAAGGTTATATAGCAGGATTGCCAAATTCCGCGACAATCTCACGGTGCGACAACCTCGCGGATAATGAAAATCGATTCAGCTTCCAAAGCCTTTAAATGCGTGGTTTTGTTCATTTTTCGCTCCATTTGAATCTAAAAATTTAAAAGCGCAATTTTAGCAAAAAATTCACACTTTTTAGATTTGCAGGGTTTTAGATTTGCAAGGTTTGAATCAAAAATGTGCTTTAAAGATTTGCAGGGGTTGTTAGATTCGCGTGAATCAAATCAAAATCTACCTTTTAGATTCGCCTAAATCTATGGCAAATCGCCACTTGATTTGCGCAAAATTACTCACACGACACTTTTAGCTGTGAGCTGTGGATATAGCCATATATTGCCTCTTGTGGCTTTTTGGCATTTGGCGGGAGGTAAAAGACTTCTAGCCACTCATTTTGTGGCAGAGAGTCTGGCATAACCTCATCTTCGACTAATTCAGTAAATGGATATTTCGCCCATACAATCTTTGCTCTCTCCGCCCCACAGCGCATATCCTTACGCTTAATCTGTGCGATGATATTACCCTTTGGATTGTAGCGTAGATTTATAAAGCTATCTTTTGAGCCGTATTTAAGCGACACATATTCATCATTTGTGTGCCATTTATAGATTTTGCTTAAAGGGCTAAATTCCACAAGCGTGGCATAAGCCTCACTTCCTGCTTCGCCCTCGCCGATAAACTCATAGTCTGTTAGTCGCACTTTTGCGCGAATGCCATTGCCACCTAAATGTTTATTGACAATCTCTTTGAGTAAAAAGCCCTTTTCGCCGCTAATTGCCTTAATCTTTATGCCATAAGCGCGATTATCCCAAAACTCTAATTCAACCTTACTGCAATCCCATTTTTGCGCCTTCTCATCAAAGACCGCGCCTTTATATTCCAACGCGCTATCGCAACGACTATATGGCAAAAACGGCAAACCCACATTTTCATCGGGGTGAAAAAACACCACAAATGACGATGCGTAATCCTCTGGGCTATCTATCGTATATCTGCTCGTAATCGCGCCTGTAAGCTCCACTTCGCCACTAAAACAGCCAAGATTGTAATAGCCATAAAAGCCGTATTGGATTTCTTTGCAATCTACGCGTTGTAGCGTGTTTAGCGTCATTACGCCTTTTTTGCTTGTAAATGGTCTGCAATCATCGCAAAAATAAGGCGGATACGAATCATTTGCATTGCCAAACGCCACCGCGCCACAAGCAAATGCAAGTGCGAATAAGATTTTGCTTATATTTTGCATTTTTTACACTCCGTTTGAATCGGGGTGAAAAAACACCACAAATGACGATGTGTAATCTTCTGGGCTATCTATCGTATATCTGCTCGTAATCGCGCCTGTAAGCTCCACTTCGCCACTAAAACAGCCAAGATTGTAATAGCCATAAAAGCCGTATTGAATTTCTTTGCAATCTACGCGTTGTAGCGTGTTTAGCGTCATTACGCCTTTTTTGCTTGTAAATGGTCTGCAATCATCGCAAAAATAAGGCGGATATGAATCATTTGCATTGCCAAACGCCACCGCGCCAAATGCAAGTGCGAATAAGATTTTGCTTAATTTTTGCATTTCTCACACTCCGTTTAAAATTTAAATTTTAAAAATGCGATTGTAGCGAAAAATTTATACGCTTTTTAGATTCGCACTAAATCCACGCGAATCTAAAATACAAATTCACGCGTGAATCAATCATCAACGCCTTCACAACCATCAGAATCTCTATCAAAAATGCACTCATCTAATTTTTCAATCTCTTTTGCGCTCATTTTGCTTATACGACAGCTCAAATACTCTTTTTTGCATTCTTTTTTTCCAAAATGTTGATTGTCGCACTTGTCCTTGCAATTTTTGGCAAAGTAATGCTTTGCTTTTGCTATGTCTTTTTTCACTTTTTCCCCGCCCACAGCTTTGCCAAAAAGATAGATTCGCCCTAAATCCTCGCAACCTTCGCCCAAAGCACACGCCTTATCATAATAATGCAAAGCCTGTTTTTGGCTGATAATCTCACTCATACCAAAGTTATCAATTTCCTCTTTCTCATCACGCTTATCATAAAAATATCCAAAACTCAAACAAACTTCAGCATTTTGCAAATCATCACAACCCACCTTAAAATAATCCAATATAAATTGTTTTTTTGTGCTTATCTTATCATCAATTTTGCTTTCCAAAAGCGCAAGCGTTACAATGGGAGCAATCTCAACAGAATGCAAAAACCCCTTGCGTTTATAAGTGTCTTTAAGCATTAAAGCCACCTTGTTGGCATATTGCCTTGCTAGCGTGTAGTTTAATTTAGGTTTATAGCTATAATAAAAATATGCAAGATATTCACAGCCTGAAATTACACCCAAATCACAAGCCTTTTTAGCTGCGTTTTCAAATTTAAGCGGATAGATTTTATCGGCTTCTCTTTCGTAAGCGTCTTTACCAAAGTCATAATAGCGTTTTTTGTCTTTAGTCAAAAATTCATAAAAATTTGAAACCAGCACATCGCAACTTGTGGCGTTATTGTCATAGCACCTTTTTTCGTGTATAGCTATAAGCTCATCTCGCCCCGCACAAGCGGACTTTGCAATGCGCGAATCCAAACCCTCCCAGCGACAAAATGTATCTAAACTCTCAATGTAATCAAAGTTTTTCTCTTTGCTTTTTTGCAAATAGATAGCCACATACTTTTCAATCAATTTATCGCGCTCAATGCAGGCTTTGGGTAGATTTCGCTTACATATTTTATCAAACTCTCTTACAAATTTCCCCGCGCTAAAATACTCATTAAACTGCTCCTCCCTTATCAATTTAATTTTTTGATACTCAAAACAAGCATTTTTGTTCTCTTCCCAACTTCTAAAACACAAATTGTCAAAAAAATCCTCTAAACCGCATCTTTCACAACAAATACCGCTCTCATCGTCTTTGCATTCTTTAAACACCATACCACGATTATGTCTTGCTAGATTTGTCGCAAGTTCTGTTAAACGCTCACAAGCGTTATCTGTCGTATTTAACTCACACGCCCTTGCATAGTGAAATATCGCATTTTCAAAATTCTCATCTTTTTCCTCTAACTGCGCAAGTTTGAAACACTTTGCCCCGTCTTTTTGTCTATCTTCAACGCTTCTATTATCATTGTTAGAAACGCTATAATAGCATTGATTATACAGCTCCTCTTTGTCTGCACAAGCACTAAACGCAAAGGCTATGGATAAGGACAAAAACACGATATTTTTTTGCATTTCTCACATTCCGTTTAAAATTTAAATTTTAAAAATGCGATTGTAGCGAAAAATCCGCGCTTTTTAGATTTTTTAGATTCGCGGGGCTTTGATTTGCGTGAATCTAAAAGCACGGATTCGCACTAGATTTACTAGATTCGCCTGAATCTATGACAAATCGCCACTAGATTTGCATTTTAGATTCGCTAGATTTGCTAGTCATAGCACCCGCGCAAAAAGCCAAAGATAAACCAAAATGGCAAAAGCATATACAGCGCAATCCAAATGGCGACATTTGCTTTGCTTAATAGCCGATAATGCGCGATAAATACTAGCGCGATAGTGGCTAATGCAAATAATATCGCCCACATTTGGATATGCGAAATCTCTACGATGAGCGGATAGTGCATACAAGCGGAGTTTTCGGGGTCATCATTGCAATTAAATCTGTCCCACAAAAAGCACAATTTAAATCCCACGCTAAAAACAAACACCGCACACCACAAACATAGCACACAAACATTTAGATAGATTTTTAATAAAACACTGCTAAAATTGCTAAAAACGCAATACGCACACAGCCTACAATAAAACTTTTTACAGCAAAGATTTTGTGAAAAAATGTTGTCTTGTTTAATCTTTTTAGCACAAACATTAAAACAAAAAAATAACATATAAAGCCAAATGCCAATACAAAATAATGCTCAAAAATATAATCATAAACAATGTGCATAAAGCATACCTAGCTCTATAAATTGTCTATAAAATCTGCATTATCTACCCAACTAATTTAACCAACTCGAAAACATCAGATAATTAACAATAAATACTGGACTAGTAAGGATATTATCTATGAAAATGATACAAAATATAACAAACAAACAAAGAGATTGCAGAATGCTAATTTTATGACTAGGCTTTGTATTCAAAATAGGAAGCAGAGTTAGGGTGATTGTCGTTAGCCCTGTGGCTACAATATTTAGCAACAAAAGCCAACTCCGCTCAAAATATAAAATCGCACAAATTGTGCCTAATAAAATCGTGGCAATCCATAGCATAAAAAATCGTTTTGAGCAAAATATGTTGTGTAAAAACTCTATTTTATTTAACCAAACGATAAGTAATGGCATAACAATAAAATAAAAAAGCCACACAATACACATATACACAGGTATATCTATTCTAGGCACTTCTTGTTGATAATCAACCCATATATAATAAATATAATAAAGTAAAGTCATTATGAAACCTCCACTTTTAAAGTAATCGAGTTATTGTGTTTTACTTTTATTGTCTTGGCACTATTGCTGAATATGCAATAATCTAGCCCAAATTAAAAGTCATTTTGGTAATTTTGGTAATCTTGATTGATAATGTAGTATTTGTTTCGTTTTGCCGATTGATTGATGATAGTTTGCATTATCTACCCCCAAGTCCAATTAACGATACTCCAGCAAACATAAAAAGCAAAGGACTAACTAAAGCCATATCCAACAACAATAAAGAACAAATACATACACTACCTATAAAAATACCTATTGATTTTGTTTTTGAATATATTTTTTTGGCTCAATTTAACTTAAGCAGATTTTCTCTTATCATTTTTGTGCCAAGATTTTTATACAAATCTTATCCTTGAATTTTGACATTATGCCTAAATTCTGTTTCTTTTAGAAAAAGTAAGAAGTTCTCTTTTTTGATTCCTTTGAACTTGCTTAATCTATGTTTGGCATATCCCCTTGTATAATTATAGCTGCAAGTATAACGAAGTAAAAAAATTTTCAATTCCATTTATGTGATTTCTACCTAGTGCAAACTCATTTTTAGAATGCTTTACTCGATAATGTGCTTTTGTACAAAAATCCACTAATCCATCATACGCACCCCAACAATCGCTATAAATTATGGATTCTGATAAATCGCTACAATCACGCAATATGGGCAATAATTCACTAGCAGAGCAACCTTTGACTACTTGCGTCCAAACATAACCATTTCGTTTTAACATTTCTTAGTTGTCTTGCCGCTTGCAGTTGCAAGTATTAGCGAAGCAAAAATACAGGCGTTTTCTTATCTGCTCCACGCCCTCTTTTTCCTCTCACTCTTTTAGCACCGAAATAGCTCTCATCAATTTCTATTTCACCTTGCATTTTAGATATTGTTTCGCATTCTTTTGCGATTAAGATTCTAATATTTTTGCAAATTTTATTGATACTTTGGCGAGAAATATTGCTTAATTTTGCGATTTTTACAGCCTCAATATCAAGGCAAAAGAGTTTAAGAATCTCTCTTGTTTTTACCTCACTAATTCTTGAACGAATTATATACTTGTTTTTCATCGTGCAAAATCATAACCTAAAGATGCTTTAATAAATATGCTATAATGAGCTAATTTTTGCAAAGGAATCCAAATGCGCTCATTTTTCACAAGTCCTTTAAATCGTCAAAATAACTCAATTTACGCATTATTAGCGTTACTTTTGTTTATCCTAATCGTGCGCTTAATTAGCCTAAATTTCTACCCGCTGATGAACACCACAGAGGCACGATACGCGGAAAATGTCGCGAAAAATATTAGAGCTAAATGAATGGATAGTGCTTTACTACTACGACTATGAGACGCCATTTTGGGGCAAACCGCCACTTAGCTTTTGGGCGAGTGCGGCGAGTATGTGGGCGTTTGGTGTGAATGAATTTGGAGCGAGATTTGCGCCATTTTTCTTTGGGCTACTTTGCTGTGGGCTATTTTTTGCGTGGATTTTTAGGCGAAATGACGGTGAATCGTGGGCTTTGCGCCCTATTGCGTGTGCGGTGATATTATCTACCACAGGGATTGGATTTGTCGCTAGTGGCGCAGTGATGACAGATGAGGCGTTGTTGTTTTGCGTGATGCTGTGTATGATAAGTTTTTGGCGGTGCTGTGTGGGCAATTTGACTTTGGGTGTGGGCAATTCATTTCTTACGCAAGATACTAGAATTACCGACAATTTTAATGAATCGTCATTGCGATGCGCACGAAGCGAAACGATTTCAACGAAGCAATCCAAAGATTTGCCAAAAAACAACCACATCACACTTTTTGGCTATCTCTTTTTTGTCGGACTTGGACTTGGACTTCTTGCCAAAGGACCGCTTATTTTCGTGCTAGTGGGGCTTCCTATATCTGCGTTTCTTTTTATTGTCCGATGTTTTACGCCATACACTCAAATTTTACACCTAAAAAATCTCCCATTTTTTAGCGGGACAGCCCTAATGCTACTAATCGCACTGCCTTGGTATATCGCATTTGAGGTAAAAAGCGAGGGATTTTTGGAGTATTTTATCATCGGCGAACATTTCAAGCGATTTTTTGTAAGCGGGTGGGAGGGGGATTTGTATGGCAATGCACACTCACAGCCCATAGGCACAATTTGGTGGTTTTTCTTTATCTCATTTTTGCCGTGGAGCGTGGTATTTTTGGGTTTTGTGGCAAAGAAAATCTATGGATTTTTTAAGATTCGCAAGGATTTTGGAGTGCGAGATTTGGCAATGGATTCGGCGCGAATCGCCCCAAACCCTGCAAATATCGAAAATCTCTATTTAGCACTTTGGATTTTAATGCCACTTTGCTTTTTAACATTTTCACGCAACATTTTGGAAGCATACACTTTGCCCTGTGCCCCCGCATTTTGCATACTTATGACAAATTTCATCTTTGGCACAAAGGGAAAATTTAGTCGCGGAATCTGGCTTTTGCCTTTAAGTTTAATGCTAATTTTATGCGCATTTTTGGCAAGTGGCAAGTTAGATTCGCTAGTGGATTCGCGCCACCAAAAGGACATTTTCACGCGGTGGGATGGCGAAGGGCGAATCATATTTTTAGACGCAAAGCCGTCATTTTCGGGCTATTTTTACGCCCACCAAAGTGCCAAAAAACCTTTTAAGGACGAATTTTTATCGCTAAAAAGCCCACAAATTAGCGCAATTTTAGATTCAAATGAAAAAATCTGCATTGCGATGAAAGAGCGCGATTACTTAAAAAACAAAGAGCGATTTGGCAATTTTGCCCCCATTGTCGCAAAAAAAGAGTGGATTTTGCTAAAAAATTTAGGCTCTCTTTAACTTAAGCTCAAACAAAGGAGTCTTAAGTTATGACACACACGATGAAAAACAAGTATATCATTCGTTCAAGAATTAGAAAGGCAAAATTTAGAGAGATTCTTAAATATGTTTTCTACTTCGCTTACGCTTGTAGCTTTGCAAGAAATTTAGATATTGAAGCGGTAAAAATTGTAAAAATTTGTCATATTTCACAAAATTCTTTATGTAAAATCTTTAAGTAAATTAGAATCTTAACCGCAAAAGAATGCGAAAAAACTTCTAAAATGCAAGGTGAAATTGAGATTGATGAAAGCTATTTTTTGCTTCGTTTTCACTTGCAACCGCAAGCAAATTATGCCAAACATAGATTAAGCAAATTCAAAAGAATCAAAAAAGAGAACTTCTTATTTTTCTAAAAGAAACAGAATTTAGGCATAATGTCAAAATTCAAGGATAAGATTTGTATAAAATATTGGCACAAAAATGATAAGAAATAATCCGCTTAAGTTGTCTTGAGCTATGATATTATCTACAAAGGCAGTGATATTATCACACTAAGCAAGGAAGCACAAAAAAGAATAAGGAAAAAATAAATGAACGACATAGAAGTTAGTTATGCAGAGTCAAAGGATTTTACTAGCATAGGACATTTTGAGAATTTTACAAAATACTTATTCAATACCACTCAAAAGCACGAAAACGAGCATACAAAACACAATCTATATTTTTCTTTAGAAAATGGCGAATACAAAAATATCAAAGAGATTTTGCGTTTGTCATATCCTACAAATTTTGATGATAGAAAATTTAGAGAAGTAGCACAACAACGATTATTCAAAAAAGTAAAAACACTACAAAAGCCTTATACGCGCTATGAGGAAATCAAAAGTGATATATTTTACTTAGATTTTGGTGTAGAGCACACTTATGATGATATTTCTCAAATGGTATCTAGCCAAATCAAAGATATTGTAGCTATGCAACCTGATGAAGTAAAATCTATGCGCAAATCGTTTGTGTTTTGTGCGCTCCATCTAAATCAATCAACACCGCATTTGCATAGGCTTTTTGTATTGTCAAATGAATATATCGCTAATTTTAGATTTTTATACCAAAAGTCGTTCCTCGACACTCATAAGCGAATATGCTAAAATGGTGTGCAAAATTATAATTTATTTTGATATAATGCGGTTATGAGTAAAAAAGAACGCACTAAATTTTCGTTAGATTTGACAAAGAGCTTTATATTTGCTCTTTTAACTGCGCTATTTGGAATCATTGCGTTTGTTGTGATTAACATAAACACAATAAATACATTTCAAATAATAGCTTCCGCACTTGGCGCAGTTGTAATCATTGTGATATTTGTCTTTACTATAAAATATCTTTTGAAAAAATTAGATGAATTGGAGAAATTATAATGGCTGGCTTAATATTGGCAATTTGTTTGATACTGATTTTTGGAGCTTTATCGCTATATACTATTAAGGCTGTTTGTAAGTAAAATAGCTTAGCAGTAGGTTAAATTGAAATACATACTCAAAAAACCTCTATTTGCTATTGTTTTTGTGGTTATTGTCTTTGTCTTGGCATTTTATGAGGAAACTACGCCACCACAAGAAATGCAAGGCAAAATCTTAAAAGTCTATGATGGCGATACCATCACGATTTTAAGCAACAATAATGAACAACTACGAATTAGGCTTTTTGGATTAGATGCGCCAGAATCAAAACAGAATTTTGGTAATATTTCAACACAAAACTTACAAGCTCTTTGTCCTGTGGATTCGCTTGCAAATATCAAAATTAAGGACAAAGACAAATATGGACGCATTGTTGCAATAGTGTTTTGCAATGGCGTAAATGCTAATGTAAATCAAGTAAAAAATGGCTTTGCTTGGGCGTATGCGGAGTATTCTTATAGATATATTCCTTTAGAAATGCTAGCAAGAATCCAAAAAAAAGGTTTATGGAGTGAGCCAAATCCTGTGAAGCCTAGCGATTTTAGAAAAAAATGAAAAAATACAAAAAACTACTAGCAGTGTATATTGATATGGAAGCCAACGCTGCGCTACTTAAAGGCGAATGATAAGGAAAATATTATGAAATATTTGCTAAAAAATAAAGACAAAGTTGTCTTAGAATTTGAGATTACCATTATTCAAAAAGATTTTGAAAATACAGGTAAAGTTATCGTTTCAAATATTGCCAAAATAAATATTTTTGATACTAGATTGTTGCCAATAGGTATAAAAACAGATAATGTAGAACAGAATTTAAAATCGTGGATATACAACAGAAAAGCCCCTGAAAATAGGGCATTTGTAGAAAAATTAGTTGCCACATACAAACAAGATGACAAAAGCGAGGAATTTATGGATTATGTAAAGGTATCCTTAGCGTTATCCCTTAATGATTCTTATTGGATTGTGCCAGCAGATTCTAATTATGAATGGAATAAATACAATTTGTATGCAAATAAATTTGATGAAGCATTAGCTTTAGTAGCTTTTAATGGAAACTCTCATAAAGTAAGTGGAATCACTAGCTCGCCAGAATATACAACAGAGGGAAATCTAAAAAAATGTTGGCATAGAGAAAATGGACAAATTTATCTTTACAAGGGCTCAAATAGACACGAAATCAATCGAGGCAAAGAACCATATAGTGAATATTATATGGCGCAAGTTGCAAAAGCATTGGGTTTTGAGCATACGCCTTATGATTTGAGAGGGTTTCACGGACAAGTTGTAAGCACTTGCCCACTTTTTACCAATGAAAATGAGGGATATTTATCTATTAGTCATTTTGTGGATAGAGATTTTAACAAGCAGGATAGATTTGAAAAAATAGAATCTATCACAAAAACCTATAACAGCGATAAAATGGCAGATTTAATGCTTTTTGATTCTCTTATTGGCAACTCTGATAGACATTTAGGCAATTTTGGAATGATTATTGACAACAACACAAATGAAATTTTACGCCCAGCACCAATATTTGATAATGGATTTTCGATGATAAATTATTTGCAACAAAAAGAATTAGGCAATATACAAGAAGTATTGGCGCATAAAAAATCATATTTTGGTTTTAGTTTTAATGAACAAATGCAAAGATTTGTGCGAGAGCGACATATTCCAGCCCTAGAAAAACTAAAATCCTTTGAATTTACAAAGCACAAAGATTTTAATTTGTCTGATATTTGGCTAGAATCTATCCAAAAGACCATACAGGAACGAGCGGAGTTAGCCTTAGATTTTTGTATGAAAGCCCAAACAGCACGCGAGCAACTAAACGCAATGCCAAAACCTCACGCAGCAAAATCTCACAAAAGCGCATATAGCGAGATTTTTAGCGTGAGCGTGCGCGATATGCAATCTAAATCTAAAATAAGGAAGCAAAGATGAAAAACGAGCAACCAACGACTAAGAAAAAATACGATATTTACACGATTCTTTACAAAGAACAATATAGGCTAAAATTAGGCATTATCCCGCTTGTTTTGTCCAAAATCTCTATCATAGCGGGCATTGTATGCTTTTATTATTTTGATTTGCAAAATGCGTTTTTTATTTATGGGATTTTGCTTATCACTTACTACAAATTCGCATTTAATCAAACAAAAGATGGACAACAGCTTGATAGTTTTGTGTATGTTTGGCTGGCTAAATTTAATAAGGTTTTGCGAGCAAAAAAACAGCACAAAATAGACAAATCTGCATTATAATTTGACAGCTTGAATGCGACCACATTTTTTACAAAAAATAGGAGAATATGTATGCAAATAACATTACAAATCGCAAACGCTGATGACAATTTGCTAAAAGCCATAAAAAGTGTCATAAATTTGCATCCACACGCAAAACTAAAAGTAAAAAAAAGCCAAGATGTTACTGCTAATGGTTATTCCAAAGAATTTGAAGATGAAATCTTGCAGGATTTAGAATTTATCGAGCAACAAAGAAAAGCTGGAACTCTAAAAACTTACAATAGCGTAAATGAAGCTTTTAAAAGTGAGGGACTAATTTGACATACAAACTCCATTTGACAAAGAAATTCACTAAAGATGCAAAAAAACTTACAAAACAAGATTTGGAGCATACTATGAAAGTTTTGCAAAAACTTTGCAACAATCAACCTCTTAGTCCTAAATACAAAGACCACGCATTAGTAGGCAATTTGCAAGGAGCTAGAGATTGTCATATCAAACCTGATTTAGTTTTGATTTACAGATACAATCAAGATATGTTGGAATTGGTTGCTTTGCGTATTGGCAAACATAGCAAGGTGCTGTAAATGAAAAAACTAACAACAGGGATAGCGGCATTATTGGTAAGTCATAGTTTGACATTTGCTTGTCTTTGTAACACGCAAATCAAAGACGCCTTTGATGGTGTGAAAGACTATGTAGTAGATGATTTGTATAAGCCACAAAAAAGCAAGGTAGAGGATATAACCTCTGTGCTAAAAGAAAATATCAAAAAGATAGAAACGCAAAATGAGGAGCTAGAAAAACTAATCGCAGTAGAAAAGAAAAAAGCACTTCAATACGAAAATATGATTTTTTTACTAAAACAAAGATTGAAAATGCTTGAATAATCAAATGCCTAAGCAATACCGCTTAGGCAAAGTAAATGCTAGAATTTATACGCATAGCCTAGCATAAATGAGTTATTGCTGTAATTGTAGTAGTTGATATGGTTAAAACCTTTGCCACTTGTTTTATTTCTAGCACTATATCCGCGATATTTATAAGTAGCAAACACCATATGTCTAGCATTGAAATAATAATGCAAGCCTGTATTCCACATATACGAAAATTGTGTGCTAATGTTTAAATCGTGATTGATTGTGCCAATAGCACCACCGCTAACATTCACGCTGACTTTATCAAAAAATGTGCTACCCTCCAATCCTATGGGGGTAAAATGCCAGCCAAGCGTATGCTCACCCATATTTAAAAAATCCCACAAAAACTGCGCTTCTGCACCGTATTGAATAGCGTGCGAACTAATCGAAAAAGTAGCAGTTGTATGGCTATAATAAGTATAATCTGTTATTTCTGTATTGTAGTTTGTATAGCCGATATGCCCGCGCACACGCACGCCGAAGTGAAACCACGGTCTATCATAAAAATACCATTGATACCCGCCAAATACATTAAGCGGAATCGCAGTGTGGTCATTCCAATTTGAGACAGAACCTTGATAAGTAGGGTTTGTGTTGCTACCATTTGCTAAATCTCTAGTGGTATATATAGACATTCCTGCATACGAATACGCCCCACCAAAGCCGATTTCACCGCCGACAAAACCACCTGTTTTTGGCTTTTTTATGCCGACTTTGTATGGGTCATTCCACGCATTATTATTGCCCCCCCCCCATTAGATTTTTGTGTAGTGGGTTGAGTGTTGTTTGTGTTTTGAGTTGTCTCCTCCGCATTGATATTGCCTAGCATTGCAAATACTGCAAATGCAACAACTAACTTAACTTTTGTTTTCATTGATTATCCTTTTCTTGTTTGATTCAAGTTGATTGATATGTAGCCATACTCTTGTTGCCAATGCTATTATTAGCACGATGATATTATGCTAGATTCATTTGTGTCTCCTTTGTCTTGGTTTATTTTGCTTCTCTTTGGTGTCTGTTTGCATTGTGATTTTTCAATTTCATTGCAAATAGCCTCGCTTTGGTAATGGTGGAATCTTGCAGTTTATCCCATACAATCGAATATGCCAAAAATGCCAAGACTTTTTATCAAACCAACCTGCTTGAGCATTTTTAAGTGTTTCTTTTAGAATCTTATCGCTAAATTCGCATACTTTCTTAAAGCTATCGATATTGTTAGCGTCTTTCATTGCGCTAGCTATGACTCGCAAAGGATTATTAGCAATAATTTCATCTTTTTTCTCCCACCAAACATAGTGTGCAAAATATTCCAAAAGATTCTTATCTGCTACTGAAATAGACTTAAGCATTGCTTAACACGCCTTTTTCTATAAGCAGTTTTCGCAAAAAATCTGAACCGCTCGCAATGTTGTTTGTATCCAAATAATCAAGGAATTTCATATAATCCTCCTCAACCAAACTCAAAGAAAAAGAGCGATATGCTTTTCTCTGCCCCAGCCTAGCGCGTCTTGCATTTGTCGGTGTTGTCTCTGTGCTTGCAGTCGCTTCGATGACTTCTGCGCCCTTGCCTAGATATTTTAATGCCTCTGTGTTAATTCGTTTGTTACTCATTTTTTATCCTTTTTTTCAGTTTTGTTAGTTTAGCAAGTATTTATTTACATTGTCATTAACAATTTAATATTATTGACTAATGCAAATTTTCTACTTCTTCACAAAAAGCTAAAATCTCATTCTTAGCAGCCACATCACTGCTTGTGCGAATTTTTGATTCTAGCACGCCTTTGCCTGTCGTTGGGGAATATTTTATCAAAGTCCTACCACGCACAATACTATCCATAAAAGCGTAATGCTTAGATTCTCTAAAAGGGTCTAGTATAGAATCTATGAGCTTTACGCTTGGATTTAAGCGATTTAGCACCAAATGGGCTTTGATAGTGAAATCTGCTTTAGATTTTCTAAGCTCTTTTTCTATATCGCCTAAAATCTCATCAAAACTCATAAGCCGCATTATCTCAAATGGCGCATCACTAAGTGGCGTAATGACTTTATCACTCATCGATACTGCGATACGATTAAACGCGCTATCAAATCCACCAGAATCTATGATTAGATTTTCATTTATATGAGAATCTATAAATTTGATAAGCGAATCAGTAGAAGCAAATGTTTTTATGTTAAAAGGCTTGCTATCGTGCATAGCCCTCAACTTATTAGCATTGCTTATGCTATTTTGCCCATCCAAATCTATATTGGTTTGTAATTATCATAGTTTGTTGTTTTGGAGTTTTTAATATTTTGGATTGCAGTATAGAACTGCTGGGAGAAGATATAATAGTGGCAGAAATTGTCATAAATGAAAAATATGCAAAGTGAATGTTTTATATTACGCAAAGACAAAATATGGATAAATTAAGGGGAGGGTGGCTGGAGATAGTTTAAGTTGAATTGAATCTAAACAATTTCAACGACTTGTGTAAATATTTAAATTTTTCAACTAAAATTTTACCATTTCATTTCACTATGTTCCTATCCATCGTATTTTTTATATTTTAGTGTCTTTATTCATAAAACATAATATGAGGATTTTGTAGAATATTTGAGATTCATACATTCAGGCGAGGAAGGTAGATTTAGCCGTGTTTAAGAAAGTGCTAGGGATTGTTAGGAAAGAGTGGTTTATTATTTTGGTGCTACTTGCGCTATTTTTTATTTTATGTGTGCTATTTTGGATATTTGGACCATCTATATCATTTAATGACATTCATATTTTTGGTAGCCCATATTTAAGGTTTGGAATCATACTTATATCGTGGATTACTATATTTTTGGTATTTTTTCTTAAACCTACGATGGAGTTTTTTGCCTCGCTTAAAAGCGAAAAAAATGCTCAAATTAAGTCTATAAAAAAAGAATCTAGCGATTCTGTGTTTAAAGCAAAAAGGAATTTTTTTATTGCCCTAAAAGATGCCAAACTAACTTGGAAAAATAAAATTAAGTTTAAAAAATTGCCTTTGATTATTATCATAGGCGAAGAGGGTGCGGGGAAAAGCACTTTTATCAACTATTCAAACATAGAATATCCCTTAAGTGATACCTTGCAATCGTATAAAAAATTTCATCAATCAACAAACAATTTTTCCTTATATGTCTCTAAAAGTGGAGCATTGCTTGATACGGAGGGTAATTATTTTTCACAAGAAAAATTTTTTACTCCCACAAGTAGCGATGAGATTCCAGAAGATGACTTGGATAAAAACAAAGATTTTTTGATAAAAAAACATATTTGGAGTAATTTTTTACATTTTCTAAACAAAAACTTATTTTATAGCAAACTTAATGGTATAGTCTTGGTGGTAGATACACAATCATTTCTAAACAACACCAAAGAATATTCACAAAACATTATTCGCTATCTTGTAAGAAGAATAAATGATTGTGAAAATTCTCTTAATGTTAAATTGCCCATATATGTGGTTTTTTCTAAACTTGATTTATTGGGCGGTATGAGAGAATTTTTTGAAATTTTTAATGAAAAGATGTCCAATATGGCTTTAGGCATTAGTTTTGATGATAAACTTAATGCTGATTCGTTGGATAAAAATTTTAAGCAGGTGAGTCAATCTTTATTGCTGAATTTTACAAGCAAAAATCACTTTTTGCCTTCCATAGACAGCAAAAACAAAGCATATTTATTTTTAAAGCAATTAGATAATCTATTTGCATTAGCAAAGACTTTTATTTTAGAGATTCAAAAAGAAAATACATTTAAAAACAATTCGTTTTTAAGAGGTGTATATTTTGTGAGTGCCTATCAAGAAAATATACCTAGAAATTTCTTACTTGATAGTGTGTGTGATAAATATAATATTAAAAAAGCAATAGCCAAAGTCCAGCCATTGCACAATCAAAATAAACAAAGTTATTTTGTAAAATCTTTGTTAGAAGATATTATTTTTAAAGATTATTCGTTAAGTGGTATGAGAAATATATTTAAAAAATTTTCTACGCTATTGTTAGGTTTTGTTATGTGTTTAGGTGCCTATTATTTATCGTTTTATTTTATTGCTAAAAATAAAGCAGAAAAACAAAAAGCTGAAAATACTCTAATAGCATTACGATATTTATTAAATGATATAGACCACACAAAGCTTAATGTTAGGGAAAAGGCAAATTTATTGGCAGATTTAAAACTAATTTTAGGTGCTTATCCAGAATTATCAAAAAGCAATAATTTAATTCAATATCCAACGCTAAATATATCTTATAAGGGATTCATAGAAGCAAGAGAATTTTATGATAAACTAAATGAAATCGTGCTTAAAGATACTTTACTTGCTGAAATGGAATATGTTTTGCAAAATAGCAAGGGCAATAAAGACAATTTGATAAAAACGCTATATGTTTATAAGTCTTTATTCGACCAAGAGTATTTAAACAAAAATTTGATAAAAATATGGGTTGAAGAAAATTGGCTTTTGCTCGAAAAATACAAGATTTCCAAAGAAAATTTTTTAAGCGGAATTGATGATATTCAAAAAATCGATATAGAAAATTTACATAGAAATAAAAACATAATTTCATTAGCCATAAGAGAACTACATAGGACAACAAGCAAGGCACAAAGAATGTATGTTTTATTTATTTTTTTAAATGAATATGACGAATTTTATATGATTAAAGATGAATTAGGTTTTGCTGCTAATAGCGTCTTTGCTGAATCTAGCAATATAGATTCTATAAATAAAATCTATACAAAAAATGGGCTAATGGCTTTTTTAAAAAATCTTAATCAAAATATAGATAATATGCTAAGTATAGAATCTTGGTTGCTCGAATCTATTGATAATTTAACCAAAGAAAATAAAAATATGCTTGTTGTAAATATACTTAAAATGCACTTGGTGGAATATCAAAACAAATGGGAAAACTTACTTATGAATCTAGCACCAAAGCAGTATGCCTCAAAAGAATCTATGCTTAATGAGCTAGATGTTTTATCCAAAAAAGATAATCCTATACTAGCCTTAATTAGAGTTGTTAGCAACAATACAAATCTAAACGACCCACTTTTGCTTAGAGAGGCTTATAATACTGCGCTTAATGCTAGGGAGATTAAAACACATTTTACCAACATTGCTAACTACTTTAGTGCTTATCATAAAATAGCACAACAAGATTCATTGCTAAGTGCTGGTGCTTCGGCAGTGGGATTAAATATTAACAATGATGAAAAAGTTATGGAAATCATTAGCACGGATATTAAAAATATACAATCAAAAATTATAGATTTTCGCACAAGCAATACTCAAAGTGTTGATAGTAAAATCACCTACGCGATTAATGGTGAAAAAGAGCAAGACGACCCCTTTGCAACTTTTGCTAATGATATTAAAAAATTGCCAAGTGCAATAGAAAAATATTATGCAACTCTTTATACTTATGCGTGGAATCTCATAGAACTACAAGGGATTGATTTGTTTAATGTAGTTTGGGTTAATGAAGTTTGGACGCCTTTTATGAATGATATTGCACCTTTTTATCCATTCAATAACAGCAGTATGAATAATCTAAGCATAGATTCACTTAAAGGATTCTTTGGGCACACAGGAACTTTAAATAAATTTTACAATAAATATTTAAGCGCGGTTTTGTCAAAAAAAGCAGACACATATATATTAAATACGCAATTTGGCACTAAAATCAATTTTTCTAAAAACTTTTTAGATTTTATGAGAGCTAGTAAAAAATTCTCTGATTTGTTGTTTGATTCAAACGATAATATAAAACTTAATTTTACACTGCAAAGTTTGGATTTAAGTAGTGATTTTTCTTTTGTGGAATTGCAATACAATAACCACAATATGAAATATGACCACACACTACAATCTACCTTGCAAATTATCGCAGAGCAATTTAGTAGTAGCACAAGTTTGACATTAAAAGCCATCGATTATCATAACTCAAAAATCAGCTATGACAAAATTTATAGTGGTGAGTGGGCTTGGTATAGATTCTTAAAAGAAAGTCAAAACAGCGATTCATATAATGTTATTTTTAATAATAATGAAAAATTATATTTTGATTTTAAAGTAACTGGTGCAAATGAGGTGCGACAAGTGCTTAAGTTGCCACAACAAATAAAAATTGTTGAGCACATTACAATGGGAGAAAATAGATGATAGAATTAGATAATGAAGAAAAAATTGGCGTAATTATCGAAAATTTAGAGGCAGTTTCTTCAAAACAAAAAGCTCATATTTTTGACACAGAAGGTGGATTTATAGGTAGCGATTCGCAATGCGATTTTTATGTCCAAGACAAAGATAAAAAAATACACAGCAAACATTTAAAGATAGGTTTTGAAGAGGGATTTTTTACTATTTCCCCGATAGAAGATGCGCCCATTTTTTATAATGAATCTTTTTCTAAAATGCAAGGTGGTTTTGAAGTAGCAATTAACAAAGGCGATGTTTTTAGAATCGAAAATGTCCAATTTCGCTTTGTGGATTCTGCTGAAATTGATGATGAACTACTAAAAAGCAAAGAAAGTCTTAATAATTTGGAGCAATATGAAGAAATAGATGATAATTTATTGCAACCTAGAGGTAAGGTTGCTTTTACTTTTCAGGAAAAAGAAAATATAAGAGAAATTGTTGAAAGTAAGGCAGATTACGCATTTATGGAGCAAAAAGAAAGTGATGATTTTTTGAATCAAGATAGTAATCAAATCATTTTAAATACCACAAATATACTACACATTATTGATAAAATGTTGAGTGAATTAAAACAAGAACAACAACATATCATATTAGATGATAAATGCGAGCAGATAGAAGATTTGGAAACAATCATCACAAATACACCGCTTATAAAATCTACAAAACTTATAAATATCCTTGCTTTAGGGATAATAAGCAGGGAGTTATACAGCCCTATATTTGAAATGATAAACAGAGATAAAAAAGACGGCTTTGCAAAATACATTCAATCTGCTATTCAAAAAAGCATAAAAGACGATAAGCATAGCTTTGAATCCCTAATCATAAGGGCACTAGAAAAATACCTTCAAAAGTAGCGTTTTTTAACGAACTCACAAAAATTTTCGATCCATATATGTTTTATTTTTATAGTTTTATGTTAGAATAGTCCTGCATTTTAAGATGCAAAAACTAAAAACCATATTAAGGAGTGTATTATGGCACAACCAGCGTATATAAGGATTGAAGGTTCTACTCAGGGACTTATCTCTAGTGGTGCTTCCACAGAAGCAAGCATTGGCAATCGCTACCAAGCGGGACACGAAGATGAGATTATGGCTCAAGAAGTGGCACATATTGTAACCGTCCCCACAGACCCACAAAGCGGACAACCATCAGGGCAAAGGGTGCATAAACCTTTTTGCTTTACTTGCTCTTTAAATAAAGCCGTTCCTTTGCTTTATAATGCCCTGACAAATGGTGAGCGACTTACAAGCGTAGAGGTTCATTGGTTTAGGACATCTACTAATGGAGGACAAGAGCATTACTTTACTACAAAGCTAGAAGATGCCATTATCACAGACATTTCTTTGCTAATGCCAAACGCACAAGAAAAAAGCAATAGCGATAAGACAGAGCTATTTAAGGTTTCTCTTAATTACAGAAAAGTTATTTGGGAGCATACAGCTGCTGGAACAAGTGGTAGTGATGATTGGCGAGAGGGTAGGGCATAAGAATTAGATTTAACTCAATTTAGCTTAATACTACTTGATGAGAGATAAGTTAGATTGAGTCTAAAATTTTACTAAAAATGATAAAAAGTCAGTCGCTTAAGTCGTCTTGAGCTAT